>JBOGHR010000178.1:0-7002 GCA_050744905.1 Acidimicrobiales bacterium | reverse complement strand
ACCCAGATGCCGGCCGCACCCGCCACCACGATCCCGACCAGCAGCAGGATGACGAACAGGAAGAGGAGCTTGCGGAGCCAGCTCCGGCCGTCGGCCCGGATGTACTCGTACTCCTCCTCGAACTCGTCGTCGTCCTGGTTGTAGAGCTCGGTGTCAGTCACGGTCGCGTCTTCCGTCGAGCCACGCCTGCAACATGACAGCCGCGGCGACCTTGTCGACCACCCGCCGTCGTGCGTCAGCCTTCATCTTCATCTCCATGAGCGAGCGGTCGGCGGTCACCGTGGTCAGCCGCTCGTCGTAGACCTCGACCGGGACTCCCACCACGGCGGCGAGCTCCTCGGCCTCATCGGAGGCGGCGCGAGCGGCCGGACCCATGCTGCCATCCAGCGACAGGGGCAGCCCAACCACCACCCGCCCGGCCTCGTACTCCTCGACGACGTCGCGGATGGCGCGGTGGTCGCGCCGCCGATCGCCGCTGCGCTGGATCACGGTGCTGGGCATGGCGACCGTCTCGTCGGAGTCGCTGACCGCCACCCCGATCCGCTTCGACCCGAGGTCGATGCCGACGACCCTCATCACACCGAAATTGGTGCGTTGCGGGTCGCTCTTCGACCCGTGGCGCACCAATTTCGCATCAGGAGCATCAGGAGGAGAGGCCGGCGGCGCGGCGGGCCTGGTCGAGGGCCTCGTCGAGTCGCTCGGGGTCCTTGCCGCCCGCCATCACGAGATCGCCCGACTTGCCCCCGCCGCCCTTGACCATCTTCGCCGCCTCGGCGATCAGCTCGGGGGCGGACAACCCGCTGTCGGGCCGCACCGCCGAGATCAGCGCGGCGCCGCCACCCTCGGGCGCGCCGCCGAGGACGACGGCCCGGATGCCGGGACGGTCGCGCACCGCCACCGCGAGGTCGCGCAGCTCGTCGCGCGAGGTCCCGTCGACCCGGGCCACGACGACACCGTCGACGGCCCTGGCCGCCAGCTCCTCGCTCTGGGCGCCGGCCGACTGGCGTCGGAGCGCCTTGATCTCGTCCCGCAGCCGGCGCATCTCCTCCAGCCGGCGCTCGATGCCGTCGACCAGCTGGTCGGGCGTGACGTCGAGCAGCTCCGCGGCCGACTTCAGGACCTCCTCCTCGCGGCGGATCCGCTCCAGCGTGCCGGTGCCGGTGGTGGCGAAGATGCGGCGCATGTTGGCGCCGATCGATCCCTCCGACGTGATCTTGACCGGCCCGATGTCACCGGTGGCGCGGACGTGCGTTCCGCCGCACAGCTCGAGCGAGTGGGGCCCGGCCTCGAGCACCCGCACCACGTCGCCGTACTTGTCGCCGAAGAAGGCGATGGCGCCGAGCTGTTCGGCGTGCTCCTTGCTCGTCTCGTAGTGACGGACCGGGTCGTTGGCCAGGATCTCCCGGTTGGCGAGGTCTTCGATCTGGGCCAGCTGCTCGGGCGTGACGGCCTCGTAGTGGCTGAAGTCGAAGCGCAGGTAGTCGGGCGCGACCAACGAGCCCTGCTGCTTCACGTGCGGACCGAGCACCTCCCGCAGCGCCCAGTGCAACACGTGGGTGCCGGTGTGGTTGCGGCGGATGGCGTCGCGGCGCTCGGCGTCCACCGTGGCCACCGCCTCGGCGCCCGGCTCGATCACGCCGTCGACGACGCGCGCCAGGTGGCGGTGCAGCCCGGGGAGGGGGGCGGTGGTGTCCAGCACACGGGCCCGCCCCGTCTCGGTCACGATGGTGCCGGTGTCGCCCACCTGGCCGCCGCTCTCGGCGTAGAAGGGCGTGCGGTCCAGGAAGATCTCGACCGTGCCGTCGTCGCCGGGCAGCACCGCCTCCACCCGGGCGCCGGCCTGGTAGGACCCGTAGCCGACGAACTCGGTGGTGCCGGACCGGTCCAGCACCTGGCGGTAGTGGCGGGCGGCGTCGTCCCCCGCCCCCCCCTGGTCGCGGTCGGCCCGGGCCCGGCGCCGCTGGTCCTCCATGGCGGCGCGGAAGCCCTCTTCGTCGACCGCCGCGCCCCGCTCGGCGGCGATCTCGCGGGTCAGCTCGATGGGGAACCCGTAGGTGTCGTGCAGCCGGAACGCCACCAGGCCGGGGACCACGAGGTCGGTGACACCAATGGGGTCAGTGACGGTGACCTCGATCTTCCGGCCGGGGACCTCTGCGGCGCCCTCGTCCAGGGCGGCGTCGAGGGCGGTCATGCCGTGGCGCAGCGTCTCGCGGAAGCGGGCCTCCTCCCGCTCCACGACCCCGGCCACCGTGGCGGCGTTGCGGGCCAGCTCCGGCCAGGCGCCGCCCATCAGCTCGACGGTGGCCTCCACCATGGGCGGCGTCACCAGCTTGTCGACGTCGAGCTGGAACGCCTGGCGCACGGCCCGGCGGATGATCCGGCGCAGCACGTAGCCCCGGCCCTCGTTGGACGGCTGGACGCCGTCGCTCACCAGGAAGCTCATGGTGCGGGCGTGGTCGGCCAGGATGCGCAGGGCCACGTCGGTGCGGTCGTCGGCGCCGTAGGGGCGGCCCGTGACGCCCGCGGCAGCCGCCACCAGGGGGGCGAGCACGTCGGTGTCGAACACCGAGTCGACCTGCTGGAGGATGCCGAGGGTGCGCTCGAAGCCCAGGCCGGTGTCGATGTTGCGCCGCGGCAGGTCCTCCAGGGCGCCGTCGGGCTGGCGGTCGTACTGCATGAACACCAGGTTCCAGAACTCCACGAACCGCTCGTCGCCGCCCCCCGCCGGCCCGCCGGGCGGGCCGTACCCCTCGCCCTTGTCGTAGAAGACCTCCGAGCACGGGCCGCACGGGCCGGTCTCGCCCATCTCCCAGAAGTTGTCGGCGCCCATGCGCTGGATGCGCTCGACGGGAAGGCCCACGGCGTCGTGCCAGATGTCGGCCGCCTCGTCGTCGTCCACGTGCACGGTGACCCACAGCCGGTCGGGCTCCAGGCCGAACCCCTCGGTGACCAGCTCCCAGGCGAAGGGGATGGCGTCGGCCTTGAAGTAGTCGCCGAAGCTGAAGTTGCCCAGCATCTCGAAGAAGGTGACGTGGCGGCGGCTGATCCCGATGTTGTCGATGTCGTCGTGCTTGCCCATGATGCGGACGCACTTCTGCACCGACGTGGCTCTCGGGCAGGGCGCCGGCTCCTCGCCCAGGAAGACGGGCAGGAACTGGTTCATCCCCGCGTTGGTGAACAGCGGCGCCCGGGGGTGGTGGGGGATCAGCCCCGACGACGGCACCGGCGTGTGGCCGCGCTCGACGAAGTACGACGTGAACACCCGGCGGAGGGACTCGGCATCCATGCGGGTGCTCAGCCTACGGGCTGGGGATGGGCCCGGCGGCGCTCATTCGGCGGCGCCGGCCTCGATCCGGGCCCGCAGGTCGGCCTCCCGCTCGCGCATCGCCTCCCGGCCCTCGGCCACGGCGGCGCGCAGCTCCCGCCCCAGGTCGCGCAGGGCGCCGGCCACCTCGGCGGCGACGTTGTCGGGAGACAGGCGGGCCACCTTGGCCCTCACCATCCGCGACACCCAGAAGCTCATGCCGAAGCCGAAGCCGACGCCCACGGTGAGCCAGAACAGCCGCCTGAACACGTCCGCCCGCCTCAGTGCCGCCCGCGGCGGCGCAGCCGGCGCGCCGCCCGGGTCGTCCCCGCGGCCAGCGCCATGGCCTTGATCACCGGGTTGCCGAACGCCAGGTAGGCCAGGCGGGACGCCGAGTCCACGGTGGAGCCGATGCTCTCGGCCCGCTCCAGGACCCCGTCCACCCGCTCCAGCTCGGCGTTGGCCCGGTCGACGGTGACGCGCAGCTCACCCACCAGCGGCACCGTCTCCCGGCGCAGCTCCTCGACGGCGGCCCGCACCGAGCGCAGGGTGCGGGTGACCGACGAGAGGGCGTACACGACCCCCACCGACAGGAAGACCGCCGCCACGGCGGCGACGACGGCGGCGACCTCGCCGCCGCTCACCGGCGGCGCCCGGCCGGGCCGGCGGCGCCCGGGCCGGTCACGTCGCGCCTCCGTCGGTCCGCATCGCTCGCATGCGCTCCTCGATCGCTGGTTCCTCGCCGTGGGCCGACGGCTCGTAGTAGGTCGGGCCGGGGTCTCGGGAGGCCGGTGCTCCTGGGGAGCCCAGCCCCTGGGGTCGTCGTGAGGATAGTCGTAGCCCACCCCGTGGCCGATGGACCGGGCGCCGCGGTAGTGGGCGTCGCGCAGGGCCCGAGCCCCGGATGCTCTCGACGAAGGCGCTGGCGACGTCGTCGTGGTCGTCCTCCCGGTGGCGCAGGGCTCGCGTGCTGCGGGCCCCCTCCACGTGGGCGAGGGCCACCTCCTCGTCGCCGGCCAGGGCCAGGGCCACCTCCCGGGTGGTGAGCGCGGCGCGGGCGTCGCCCTCCGTCACGTCGACGAGGAAGCCGACGGCCTCGCCGGTCGCCGCCCCGCCCTCCCGGTCGAGGGCGCGGCGCGCGGCGGCGCGGAGGTCGTCGTGGGACAGCGGCTCGAGGGCCGAGGCGAACAGGTCGTCGGGCCGGCCGGGCACCGGGGGGAGGCTACGGGAGCATTGCCGCGCCCGCCCCGCCCGGGCTCAGCCCTTGGGGGGCAGGACGCGGATGCCCAGCTCGCCCAGCTGGGCGTCGGCCAGGGGGGAGGGCGCCCCGGTCAGCGGGTCGGCGCCCGACTGGGTCTTGGGAAAGGCGATGACCTCCCGGATGTTCTCCTCGCCGGCGAGCAGGGCGACCAGGCGGTCGATGCCGAAGGCGAAGCCGGCGTGGGGCGGGGCGCCGTAGCGGAAGGCGTCGAGCAGGAAGCCGAAGCGGGCCTGCGCCTCCTCGGGACCGACGCCGAGGAGGGCGAGCACCCGCTGCTGCACGTCCCGGCGGTGGATCCGCACGCTGCCCGAGCCCAGCTCCCAGCCGTTGAGGACGAGGTCGTAGGCCTGCGAGCGCACGGACAGCGGCTCGCCCTCCAGGCGGTCGAGGTCGTCGGGGTGGGGCATGGTGAACGGGTGGTGGGCGGGGATGGGCCGCCCGTCGTCGCCCAACCCCTCGAACAGGGGGAAGTCGGTGACCCACAGGAAGTGGAGGCCGCCCTCGCTGACGGCCGGCCGGCCCACCTCCAGGCGGAGCAGCCCGAGCACGTGGTTCACCCTGGGGCGCTCGTCGGCCACCAGCAGGAGCAGGTCGCCGGGCGCCGCCCCCAGGCGCTCGCCCAGCCCGGCCAGCTCGTCGTCGGAGAGGAACCGGGCCACGGGCGAGTCGATGCTCATGTCCTCGCCCACCCGCATCCACACCAGCCCCCGGGCGCCGAACGACTTGGCCTTGTCGGTGAGGGCGTCGAGGCGCGACCGGGTGGCGCCGGCGCCGCCGGGGACCCGGATGCCCTTGACGGCGGGGGCCTTGAAGGCGTTGAAGCCGGTGGCCGCGAAGACCTTGCCGAGGTCCACCAGCTCCATGCCGAAGCGCACGTCGGGCTTGTCGGTGCCGTAGCGCTCGGTGGCCTCGGCCCAGGTCATCCGCCCGAACGGGCGCGGGCGCTGGCCGGTGGCCTCCTCGGCGGCGGCCGCCACCGCCACCGTGATGAAGCCCAGAACGTCCTCCTGGCCCACGAAGGAGGCCTCGACGTCGAGCTGCTGGAACTCGAACTGGCGGTCAGCCCGCAGGTCCTCGTCGCGCAGGCAGCGGGCGATCTGGTAGTAGCGGTCCACGCCGCCGACCATGCAGAGCTGCTTGAACAGCTGGGGGCTCTGGGGCAGGGCGTAGAAGCGGCCGGGGTGGAGGCGGGACGGCACCACGAAGTCGCGGGCCCCCTCGGGGGTGGACGCCATCAGCATCGGCGTCTCGATCTCCACGAACCCCTGCCCCTCCATGGCCCGGCGCAGGGCGCTGTTGACCCGGGCCCGCAGGCGCAGGTTGCGCTGCATCCGGTCCCGGCGGAGGTCGACGTAGCGGTGGCGGAGGCGCACCGTCTCGTCGGCCTCGGTCCGGTCGGTGACCGGGAAGGGCGGCGGCTCGGCGGCGGCCAGGACCTCGACCTCGCAGTCGCCCAGCTCCACCTCGCCGGTGGGCAGGTTGGGGTTGGCGGTGCCGGCCGGGCGGCGGCGAACGGACCCGGTCACCCGCACCACGTACTCGGAGCGCACATCGGTGGTGCCGTCCACCACGCACTGGATGACGCCGGTGTGGTCGCGCAGGTCGACGAACGCCAGGTGCTCGCCGTGCTCGCGCCGGCGGGCCACCCAGCCGCACACGCTGACCTGGCGGCCCTCGTCGGCCTCGGTGAGGGTGCCGCAGTAGTCCGATCGCAGCATCGTCACCCCAGCCGCCGGCGGACGGCGTCCGCCACCTGTGCCCGGTCCACCACCTCGGCCTCCCCCTTCTCCTGGAGGGTGCGCACCGACACGCCCTCCGGCTCCACCACCACGGCCAGGCGGGCGCCGGAGCGCAGCGCGGCCTTCATCTGCGCCTTGAACGACCGGTCCTCCCAGGCCCGGTCGGTCCGCAGGCCGGATCGGCGCAGCTCGGCGGTGAGGTCCCGGGCCGCCTCGCCGCCGGTGGTGTCGACCACGAACACGTCGAGCAGGCCGGCCGGCGCCGGGAACACCCCCTCGGCGTCGCACGCCAGCAGGATGCGCTCGATGCCCAGGCCGAAGCCGATGCCCGGCGTGGGCGGGCCGCCCAGGGCCTCGACCAGCCCGTCGTAGCGGCCGCCGCCGCCGGCCCCGCTCTGGGCCGACTCCAGCGCCTCGGCCTCGAGCTCGAAGGTGGTGCGGGTGTAGTAGTCGAGCCCCCGTACCAGCGAGGGGTCGACGACGAAGGCCACCCCCAGGGCGCGCAGGCCGGCCTGGACCCGGTCGAAGTGGCCGGCGCAGGCGGCGCACAGGGCGTCGAGCATGCGGGGCGCGTCGGCAGTGGCCTTGCGGCAGGGCTCCCGCTTGCAGTCGAGGACGCGCAGGGGGTTGTCGGCGATGCGGTCGCGGTGCTCGTCGCACAGCTCGGCCCGGCGGGCGGCGAGGTGGTCGTGCAGGGC
>JBOGHR010000177.1:0-1819 GCA_050744905.1 Acidimicrobiales bacterium | reverse complement strand
AGGCGCCGGAGCACGGCGTTGACGAGGCCCCGGGCCCGGGCCGGCGCCGCGTCGACGGTGGCCGAGACCGAGGCGTGGGGCGGGGTGCGCAGGAACGCCAGCTGGTAGGCGCCCACCCGCAGCACGGCCCGCACCTCCGGCTCCAGCGGCCGGACCACCAGGCGGTCAACCAGCCAGTCGCACGCCCGGCGCATCCGCGTCGACCCGTAGACCAGCTCGGTGACGAAGGCCCGGTCCCGCCGGTCCAGCCCACTGCGCTCCAGCAGGGCCGGCAGGACGAGGTTGGCGTAGGCGCCCTCGTCGATCCGCACCAGCGCCTCGACGGCCACCCGCCTCGCCGTCACGTGCCCAGCCGGTCGCCCTCGTGCCAGCGCGCCCCCCGGGCCCAGTCGGCCGCCGGCATGGGGGGCCGGCCCTCGGGCTGGACCTCCAGCAGCTCCATGGGCGACGACCCGGTGGGCACCACCACCCCGGCCCCGGTGACGCGATGGGCGCAGGCCCGCCGGACCTTGAGGCGCCGGCCCCGGAAGGTCGTCCACGCCCCGCCGACGCGCACCACCCGCTCCAGCTCCTCGGCCGGCAGCGACCACTCCAGGCGCAGCTCGTCGTTGCTCAGCTTGGCGGCGTAGGTGGCCTCGCCCGCCTGGGGCTCGCCCTCGCCCAGGCCCTCGGCCAGCGCCTCCACCAGCAGCCGGGCCCCGATCTCCACCAGGCGGGCCCGCAGCCCGTCGGCCGTCTCGTCCTCGCCGATGGCGACCGCCTGCCGGCGGAAGACAGGGCCGGTGTCCAGCCCCTCCTCCAGGCCCATCAGGCACACGCCGGTCACGGTGTCGCCGGCCAGGATGGCCCGCTCGACGGGCGCCGCCCCCCGCCACCGGGGCAGCAGGGAGAAGTGCACGTTCACCATGGGCACGGCGTCGAGCACGTGGGGCTGGACCAGCCGGCCGAAGGCGACCACCACCCCCCGCCGGGCGCCCGAGCCGACCACGTCGTCCACCCGGTGCGACACCGGCAGGCCCAGCTCGGCGGCGGCCGCCTTGACCGGCGTGGGGAGCAGGGCGCCGCCCCGCCCCCGGCGCTTGTCGGCCCGGGTGACCACCAGGGCCACCTCGTGGCCGGCGTCGACCAGGGCCCGGAGGGGCGCCACGGCCGCCGCCGGCGAGCCCAGGAAGGCCAGTCGCAGGGCGCCGACCTACCGCGGGTCGAGGTCGAGGACGCGCTCGCGCAGGGCCTTGCGGGCTTCCTTGCTCTGCTCGGCGTCGAGGCGGGAGAGCAGGAGCCTGCCGTCGAGGTGGTCGGTCTCGTGGAGGAAGACCCGGGCCAGCATCTCGTCGGCGTCGACCGTGAACGGGTCCCCGTCGCGGTCCAGCGCCTGGAGGCGGACCTGCCGGGGGCGCACGATGGGCCACCACAGGTCCGGCACCGACAGGCAGCCCTCGTCGTAGGTCCACTCGCCGGCGTGGCCGGAGACCACGGGGTTGACGGCGACGCCGGGCCCGTCGCCGACGTCCCACACGAACAGCCGCTTCTGGACGCCCACCTGGTTGGCGGCCAGGCCCACGCCGGGCGCCGCGTACATGGTCTCGATCATGTCGTCGATGAGGCGGGACAGGGGCCCGTCGATGTCGGTGACGGGCGCCGTCGGCGTGCGCAGGACGGGGTCGCCGTAGACCCGGATGGTGTGGATGGCCATTGGCGGCCAGGGTACCGCCGCCCCGGGCGGCTGCCTCGGTCCTCGGGGTCAGGCCCGGGCCGGGTCGACCTCGACCCGCAGGCGGGCCCCCCGGCGGGGCACCGAGGCCAGGGCGTCGCACAGGGC
>JBOGHR010000176.1:0-1647 GCA_050744905.1 Acidimicrobiales bacterium | reverse complement strand
CTCGTCGTCGATCGACACCCAGCTCACCCACTGCGACCGGGGGCCGAGGCGCCCGCCCAGCCCCAGCCTGAACAGCGGCAGCTGCTTGGCCAGCGCCCCGCCGGCGGGCGACAGGACGATGCCGGTGCGGGTGTGCACCACCCGCACGCCGGCGTCGGCCGCCGGGGCCGCCGCCTCCTCCCAGTCGCGCACCACCCCCGCCAGCCAGCCCTCGCCGGGGGGGCTGTCCTCGGTCAGGACCTCGTCGCCCCGGTCGCCGTAGTAGCCCACCGCCGACCCGCTGACCAGCACCCGGGGAGGCACCGCCAGCCCGGCCAGGGCGGTCGCCAGGGCGCTGGTGCCGCGGACGCGGCTGTCGCGTATGCGGCGCTTCTGGTCGGAGGTCCAGCGCTTGTCGCCGATGCCGACGCCCGCCAGGTGGACGACGGCGTCGGCCCCCTCCAGGCCGGCGGCGTCGACGGTGCCGGCGTCGGGGTCCCAGGCGATCTCGTCGGGGCCGGGCGACCGGCGCACCAGGCGGCGCACGCGGTGGCCGGCGGCGGCCAGGGCGGGCACCAGCGCCGACCCGATCAGCCCGTGCGACCCGCTCACGACCACGTCCACGGCGCCATGCTGGCACCCGGCGCCGCCCTACCGGGAACCGGCGGCCCCGGTCCGGCTGCGAGAACGGGGAGAAGGCGTCCACAGCCGGGTGGTCGCCGACCACGACGAGCCGGGCAGGTGCGCGCGTGGCGGCCACGTTGACGACGTTCCGGTCCCCGGCGTCAGGTGCACTTCACGCCCTCGGCCGGCCGGTAGAGGGCGGCCACGGTGTCGACCTCGGTGGTGCCGTCGGCCAGGAACGTGCGGGTCCGCTCGGTGCGGACCCGGGTGCAGGGGCCCCGCTGCTCGGTCGTCTGCTTGGTCTGCGCCACCTGCACCCAGCCCGTCGAGTACAGCGTGACGGTGACGGACCGGCCGGTGTACGTGGGCCAGATGAGGACGCCGTGGGGGCTGGGGTTGCGGATGCGCAGGTCGGGCTTGGGCCAGGACAGGGTGGCCTCCCGGCCGTAGGGGTAGCGCGAGATGTAGATGCTGTGCGACTGGTACTCGGGGAACTCCAGGCCGGCGAAGAAGGCGGCGTTGAAGGTGGTGGTGGCGAACTGCGAGATGCCGCCGCCGATCGACTCGGTGAACCGGCCGTCCTCGATGACCCCGCCGCCGACGAAGCCCTTCTCGGCGGTGCGCTCGCCGACGAAGCCGTTGACCGAGAACTCGTCGCCCGGGAGGATGACCTGGCCCCGCACCAGGTCGGCGATGCGGTGGATGTTCCTCACCCGCGACTGGTTGGGGGCGAAGCTGGTGGTGAAGGCCCCCACCGGCTCCTTGATGCCCAGGGCGGCGGCCTCGGCGTCGGTCAGGTCGGGCTCCACCGGCCTCACCGGCAGCGCCACCGGGGCGTCCAGGCCCCGGCCCGCCAGCCGGGCCTGGAAGGCGGCTTCGATCTCCTCGCCGGCGCCCGGGCCGCAGCACGCCGTCCCCGCCCGCCCGGGCACGACCTGGGGCACGCCGCCCACCACCGTGAACGACGCGCTCGCCGGCTCGGCGCCCAGGCCGTCCAGCAGCCCGGGGAGCTCGGCGTCCGCCTCGGACCGGTCGACGAAGGTC
>JBOGHR010000175.1:0-3095 GCA_050744905.1 Acidimicrobiales bacterium | reverse complement strand
GTGGTGCGCCGGGCGGTGATGCTGGCGGGCGACCTGCCCCGCGTCGCGGCGGTGGCCCTGGCCGAGGGCGAGCCGGGACTGTCGGCCATCGGCCTCGAGGTGCTCCGCCCCGTCCTGCCCATGCTCGCCTCCACCGCCGACGACGTGGCGGCCGCGCTCGCCGGCCTCGGGCCCTCGTCGGTCGAGTGGAAGCTGGACGGCGCCCGCGTCCAGGCCCACCGGCGGGGGACGGAGGTGCGCCTGTTCACCCGCAACCTCAACGAGGTGACGGACCGCCTGCCCGCCGTGGTGGCGGCCGTGGGCGGCCTGCCCGTGTCCCAGGTCGTGCTCGACGGCGAGGTGCTGGGCGTGGGCGACGACGGCCCCGAGGCGTTCCAGGCCACGATGAGCAGCTTCGGGCGCCGCTCCGGGCCTCCGGGGCCGGCCACGCTGGGCGTGTGGTTCTTCGACTGCCTCCACCTCGACGGCCACGACCTGCTCGACCGGCCGCTGGCCGAGCGGGCCGCCGCCCTCGACGCCACCGGGGCGCCGCGGGTGCCCGCCCTGGCCACGTCCGACGTGGGGGCGGCCCTCGCCTTCCAGGCCCGGGCGCTGGCCGCCGGCCACGAGGGCGTGATGGTGAAGGCCCTCTCGTCGCCCTACGAGGCGGGCCGGCGGGGGGCGGCCTGGCGCAAGGTCAAGCCCGTCCACACCCTGGACCTGGCCGTCCTGGGCGCCGAGTGGGGCAGCGGGCGGCGCCGGGGTTGGCTCTCCAACCTCCACCTGGGCGCCCGCCACCCGGCCGGCGGCTTCGTCATGGTCGGCAAGACGTTCAAGGGGCTCACCGACGACCTGCTGCGGTGGCAGACAGCCGAGCTCCTGGCCCGGGAGGCGGGCCGGTCCGGGCCCGTCGTCACCATCGACCCGCCCCTCGTCGTCGAGATCGCGGTGGACGGGGTGCAGGCGTCCACCAGGTACCCCGGCGGCGTGGCGCTGCGCTTCGCCCGCGTCCGCCGGTACCGGCCCGACAAGGGCCCCGCCGACGCCGACACCATCGACGCCGTCCGCTCCCTCCTGCCCCGCTGACGCCGCCGGTCAGAGGGAGAAGCGGACGGGGAGGCGGACCAGGCCCCGCAGGGTGAGGCTGTCGCGGTAGGCGGGGGGCCCGCCCGCCTCCTCCCACGTGGGGAAGCGCTCGAGGAGGCGGTCGAGCACGATCTGGCCCTCCAGCCGGGCCAGGGCCGCGCCCAGGCAGAAGTGGATGCCGCCGCCGAAGCTCATGGGCGGGCCCTCGTCCCGGCCGACGTCGAGGCGCTCGGGGTGCCGGAAGCGGGCCGGGTCCCGGTTGGCGGCGCCCAGCAGGGCCAGCACGGTGCTCCCCTCGGCGACGTGATGGCCGCCGATGGTCAGGTCCTCGTAGGCCGTGCGCAGGGCGAGCTGGACAGGGCTGTCGAAGCGCAGCAGCTCCTCCACCGCCGGGCGCACGAGCGACCGGTCGGCCCGCAGCCGGGCAAGCTGGTCGGGGTGGCGGAGCAGCGCCAGCACGCCGTTGCCGATGAGGTGCGTCGTGGTCTCGAACCCGGCGGCGAAGAGCAGGATCGCGGTGGAGATCAGCTCGTGCTCGCTGAGCTGGTCGCCCTGGTCCTCGGCCTCGATGAGCCTGGTGAGCAGGTCGTCGCCGGGCCTCGCCCGCCGCTCGGCGACCAGCGCCGAGAAGTACCGGGCCAGCTCCCCGTCGGCCGCCGACGCCGCGTCGAGGGCGTCGGGAGCCACGGCCAGCTCGAGCACGGCGGTGACAGCCCGCACGAGGGGCCGCAGCACCGGGCGGTCCTCGGCCGGCACGCCCAGCATCTCCCCGATGACCGTCACCGGCAGGGGGAACGCCAGCGCGTCCATGACGTCGACCTCGTCGCCGAAGCCGTCGAGCAGGTCGTCGACCAGGGCCACGATGCTGGGCCGGAGGCGCTCGACGGTGCGGGGCGTGAAGGCCCGGGTGACCAGCCCCCGCAGGCGGGTGTGGTCCGGCGGGTCGGTGGTCAACATGTTCGAGCGGTCGCTGCGGAACCGGGCCTGGGCCGCCTGCTGCTGGGGCGACAGCCCGGCCGAGGTCACCGCCCCCGAGAAGTCCTTCCCCACCCCGGGGTGGCGCAGGAGCTGCTGGCACTCCTCGTAGCGGGAGAGGGCCCAGAACCCCAGGGCGCTGTGGTGGACGGGCGCCGCCGCCCGCAGCAAGGCGTAGCGGGGGTAGGGATCGGCCCGCCCCTCGGGCGTCGCCACCAGCTCGACCAGGAGGTTGTCCGGCTCGACGGCGGAGAGCGTGCTCACCCGTCCACAACTACCAGGCCCGCGGCCCTATGCCCATCGCAGCGCTCAGGCGGGCGCGGGGTCGGGGATGGGCGCCGGCTGGGGAGGTGCGGGAACGTCGGGGTCGGGGTCGATCGGCGGGAACGGCTGGGGGGCCGGCGCCGGCGGCTCGACGGGCGGGAACGGGTCGGGCATCGGCGTGGTCATGCCCGCGCGACTACCCGATGGGGACCCCGGCGAACCACCGCCGCCCGCCCATGGCCTCCCCGCCTCATCGCCGGCGTCCGCGCCGGCCCGGCGCTACGGGGCGACGACGACGGTCTGCTCGCCCGCCGCCGTGCTGGCGTAGGGGCGGTCGCCGCGGCCCGTCACCGCATCGGTGCAGTCGAACGGGCCGGCGTCGAACGAGAACCGGGCCGTGTAGGTGCCCGGGACCTCGAAGACGTGGGTGAACTCCCGCACGTGCAGCGCCGCCGCCGGGTCGGGTGCCGGCGGGTCCCAGGGGCCGTACCGCTCGCAGGTCCTCATGCCTGACGCGCCGAGCACGCCGCCGTCGCCGAACTCCACCGACCAGGCGTTGTAGGCGACGCCGTCGGGGTCGCTCAGCTCCACCCGGAAGGCCACCTCGGCCCCGGCGACGGCGGGCGCCGGCCCGGTGGACACCTCCAGCGTCATGGGCCGGTCGGGCCCGGGCTGGGGGTCGAACCAGAACGGCCCGCACGCCGGGTCGGCGCTGTTCCGGCAGTCGGCCGCCGGTGCCGGGGGCGGGGCGGGGGCCGCAGCCGCCGGCGCAGCGGTGACCGGAGTGGCGG
>JBOGHR010000174.1:0-5507 GCA_050744905.1 Acidimicrobiales bacterium | reverse complement strand
CGTCGAGGGCTCGACCGGCCGGCCGCCCCGGTCCAGCCACCGCACGCACGTGGCCGGCGCCGCCCGCAGCACCTCCACCGGCACCGGCCGGCCCCGCTCGTCGCGCGGGCGGACCCAGCTCCCGGGCGCCAGCTCGTCGAGGTCGGCCCATCTCCACCACCGACGGGAGGCTGGGTCGAGCAGATGGACGCCGGCGGGCCGGAGGGCGGAGCGGCGGTGCAGCACCAGGATGGCGAGCCCGCCCAGGCCGGGGTCGGGGTGGAAGTGGATCTGGTTGTCGACGGCCGCGAACTCGGCGGGCCCGGCGCCCCGGCGGGCGCGGAGGACCGGCGCCGGCCGGTCATCACCCTCGGTCTGCCTCGACACCGTGTCCTCCCCTGGCGCCCTCCCCGGATCATGCAGCACGGCGCTCCCGGGGGATAGGGCCATTCGTCCCTTTCGGGCATCGTAGGCGGTGGACGGCGGCGGTGGGCGGCGAGGCCCGTTCGGTGGCGGCAGCGGCTACGTTGGGCGCCCGGCGGCCCGAGTGGGCGGGCGGTGCCGTGGCACCTCGGCCCGGGCCGGAGCCTGCGAGGAGGGAAGCCCCGTGAACTGTCCGGTGGACGGCGCCGTGCTGGAGATGAGCGAGCGCCAGGGCGTGGAGATCGACTACTGCCCGACCTGTCGCGGCGTGTGGCTCGACCGCGGCGAGCTCGACAAGATCATCGAGCGGTCGGAGTCGTGGTCGCCGCCCGGCCCGCCGCCCGGGCGGCCGGACCGTGACGACGCCCGGTACGACGACCGCTCGCCCTCCCCGTACCGCAAGAAGAAGAAGCGGACGTCGTTCCTCAGCGAGCTGTTCGAGGACTGACCCGGCCGCCACCGGGCGGTCACCGACCGGGGGAGACGTCGAGGTCGTCGGCGTCCACCTCGACGTACCACACGTCGGCGCAGTCGCGGCAGCGGTAGCTGACGACGTCGCCCGGGCGCCACCCGCCCTCGGGCGTGCCGGCCGGCGCCCGGCGGCAGGGCCCGCCGCAGTCGACGCACACGATCTCGCCGGCGACGCCCATCCCTCCAGCGTCGCACGCCGGCTCCCCGCCCGCGCCGGCCCGCCGGGCGCGGCGGCGGGCGATGATTGGGCGTGGACGCCATCAGCTTCACCGCGGGGATCACGTACAACGACGGGCGGGTGGTGACGGTCGACGTCACCGCGATCGACGAGGCCGGCATCACCTTCCGCTCGGAGGCCGGCACCGGCACCGTGGGATGGGGCGAGGTCAAGGCCGCCATGCTGGCCACCACCGACCACATGCTGGAGACGGGGGGATCGCTCCTGGCCATGGCCGAGGTGCTGCGCGAGACCGGCGACCCGGCCGCCCGGTCGGAGGAGATGCGCCGGTTCGGGCTCGACGTGCTCGGCCAGGCAGCGCCCCGGGTCTGCCCGCTGGGCGAGTCGTGCGGGCTGCGCCCCGGCCCCCCGGGCGGGGGCGGAGCAGGGCCTCAGTCCGGGACCAGGTAGCGGGGGCCCGCCCCGCGCTCGCCGGCCACGTCACCCGGGTTGGCGAGGCGGCACACGGCGAGCGACAGGCACCCGCAGCCGATGCAGCCGTCCAGGCGGTCGCGCAGGCCCTCGAGCAGCGCGATGCGCGCGTCCAGCCGGGACCGCCACGACCGCGACAGCCGCTCCCAGTCCCGCCGGTCGGGGGTACGGCCGGCGGGCAGCGACGAGAGGGCCTCGCGGATCTCCCCCAGGGAGAGCCCGACCTGCTGGGCCACCCGCACGAACGACACCCGCCGGATGGCGTCGCGCCGGTAGCGGCGCTGGCCGCCGGGCGTGCGGGTGGACGTGATGAGCCCCTCGGCCTCGTAGAAGCGCAACGCCGACGCCGCCACGCCCGTCCGCTCGCTCAGCGCCCCGATGGTGAGGTCCTCCACGGCATCTCCCGGCCCGCCTCGACAATCCCTTGACCTCAAGTTAACTCGAAGTAGGAGGATTGCGCAGCCGGCCTCTCGGCGGCCGGCAGGACGCAGGAGGACGAACACGATGGACATGGGGTTCGGCCACTGGATGGCCCTGGAGAGCGCGATGCAGGCCGACCGGCCGCGCCGGGCGTTGACCACGGCGACGCTCAGGCGCATCTGGGCCTTCGCCCGCCCGCAGCGGCGCAAGCTGGCCGCCTTCCTGGCCCTCAGCGTGGTGGCCGCCGTGCTCACCGTGGCCAGCCCCGTGCTCGCCGGCCAGGTGGTCGACGCCATCATCGACGGCCGTGGCGAGGGGACGGTCGTGCGCCTGGCGCTGGTCATCGCCGTGCTGGCCCTGCTCGATGCCGCCGTGGGGATCGCCGAGCGGTGGCAGTCGTCCCGCATCGGCGAGGGGCTGATCCTCGACCTGCGCCGCGCCGTGTTCTCCCACGTGCAGCGGATGCCGATCGCCTTCTTCACACGGACCCGCACCGGCGCCCTGGTGAGCCGGCTGGACAACGACGTGATCGGGGCCCAGCGGGCGTTCACCTGGACGCTGTCGGGCGTCGTCACCAACGTCATCGGCCTCCTGCTCACCCTGGCCGTGATGGTGCGCCTGTCGTGGCAGATCACCGGGCTGGCCCTGCTGCTGTTCCCGGTGTTCGTGGTCCCCGCCCGTCGCATGGGCGGGCGCCTGGCCCGCCTGGAGCGGGAGGCGGCCGACCACAACGCCGCCATGACCACGCAGATGACCGAGCGCTTCTCGGCCCCCGGCGCCACCCTGGTGAAGCTGTTCGGCCGGCCGGCCCACGAGGAGGCCCAGTTCGCCGAGCGGGCCCGCCGGGTGGCGGAGATCGGCGTGCGCACGGCCATGGGCCAGTGGGTGTTCCTCACCGCGCTGTCGCTGGTGTCGGCCCTCGCCCTGGCCCTGGTCTACGGCCTCGGCGGGTGGATGGCCCTGCGGGGGCGCCTGGAGCCGGGGACGGTCGTCACCCTGGCCCTGCTCCTCACCCGCCTCTACGCCCCGCTCACCGCGCTGGCCAGCGCCCGGGTGGACGCCATGGCCGCCCTGGTCAGCTTCGAGCGGGTCTTCGAGGTGCTCGACCTGCCGCCGCTGATCACCGAGAGGCCCGACGCCCGCCGCGTCCCGGACGGGCCCGTGTCGGTCGAGCTCGACGGCGTGCGCTTCGCCTACCCGTCGGCGGACAAGGTGTCGCTGGCGTCGCTGGAGGAGGTGGCGACGCTGGACACCTCCACCGGCGCCGAGGTCCTCCACGGCGTGTCGTTCCGAATCGAGCCCGGCCAGCTGGTCGCCCTGGTCGGGTCGTCGGGCAGCGGCAAGTCGACCATCGCCGCGCTGGCGGCCCGCCTCTACGACGTGGACGGCGGCGCCGTGCGCCTGTCGGGCGTGGACGTGCGCGACCTCACGTTCGAGTCCATCCGGGAGGCGCTCGGCGTCGTGACCCAGGACGGCCACCTCTTCCACGACTCGATCCGGGAGAACCTGCGCTTCGCCAGCCCCCGGGCGTCCGACGACGAGCTGTGGGACGCTCTGCGCCGGGCCCGCCTGGCCGACCTGGTGGCGTCGCTGCCCGATGGCCTCGACACCGTCGTGGGCGAGCGCGGGTACCGCCTCTCCGGCGGCGAGCGCCAGCGGCTCACCATCGCCCGCCTCCTGCTGGCTCGGCCCCGGGTGGTCCTCGACGAGGCGACCGCCCACCTCGACTCCACGTCGGAGGCGGCGGTCCAGGCGGCCCTGGCCGACGCCCTGGAGGGCCGCACCGCGCTGGTGATCGCCCACCGGCTGTCCACCGTCCGGGAGGCCGACGCCATCCTGGTGGTGGAGGACGGCCGGGTGGTCGAGCGCGGCGGCCACGCCGAGCTGCTGGCGGCCGGGGGGCGGTACGCCGAGCTGCACCGGACCCAGTTCGAGGACGCCCCGGCGTACCCGCGCCCGGTCGCGCCGCTCGCCGTTTCGTGACCCCGGCGCCTGCTGGGGGCCGGCCGGCTCAGGCGCCGACGGGCTCGGCGACGAGGTGGGTGAGGGGGACCGAGAAGCGGCGCTCGGCTCGGTGGGGCAGGTCCTGGTGCAGCCAACGGGAGCCCCGGTGGGAGTGTCACCAGGATGATCCCGTCGAACGGCGGCTGGTCCCGCAGGGCGTCGGCGATGGCGTCCAGGGGACGGGCGTCGCCCACCTCGCCGTCGGCGTCCGCCCCGAGGTCGCGCAGGCGCTCCAGGGCGGCGTCGAGGCGCTGGCGGGCCAGGGCCCGATCGCGGCCCTCGGTCCACGTGAGGTGGTCGTGCGTGTGCGTCGCGGGGACCACCAGGTGGAACCGGCAGGGGCCGGCGGCCAGGCACGATCGGACCTTCTCCACCAGGGCGTCGCTCGACAGCGTCTGGAGACCATGAGGTAACGGCGCATGGCCTCACCCCTTCCACGTGCTCGATCCCAGGGTACGACGGCCACCGCCGATGCGACAGGGGTCGTCCAGAGCGCCGCGAGGAGGACGGAACAGCGTTAACCTATCCCGCCGGGACGGCAGGGGAGGCGCTCGGGCGCATGGAGGCGAGGCCGGTGGCGGCAGACTGGGCCGCAGTGCACGACGCCCTCGGCCGCGAGGTGGACCGGACGGTGGGCGTGCTGCGGACGGTGGGCCGCCCGGCGGCGGCGGCCGTGGGGGAGTGGAGCGCCGTCGAGGTCGCCGTGCACCTGTCCCAGGCGTGGGTCGTCGTGCCCGGGCTGGCGCGGCGCGACCCGTCCGGCATCGCCGACGTCCTGCCCGGCATGGACGGTGTGACCGGCCCGTCGCTGATCGCCGACCTGTGGGACCTGGCGGCGGTGACGAAGGACGGCGTGCGGTCCGACCCCGAGCGGGACCTCACGGTGATCGCCGGCCGGATCGAGCAACGGGCGGAGGGATTCCTCGCCGGCTGCGCCGGGCTCGACCCCGACGAGCCCCGCCCGTGGATCGTGCAGGGGACCACGGTGCCGCGGGGCGCCCTGGCCGGTCACCTGCTGAACGAGACGGTGATGCACGGAGCGGACGTCGCCCGGGCCGACGGCCGCCCGTGGACGATCGACCGGCGCTCGGCGGCGCTGATCATCGAGGGCTTCTTCGTCCCCGTCCTCGCCGCCCTGCCCCCCACGGCGCTGGTCGACCAGGCCCGCGCCGGCGGCGTGCGGGCGGTCTACCAGGTCGAGCTGCGCGGCGGCGGGGCGTTCCGGCTGCGCTTCGACGACGGCGCCGTGCACGTGGGGCCCCCGTGGGGCGGCGCCGTCGACTGCCGGGTCTCGGCCGACCCGGCCGCCCTGCTGGAGGTGATGTGGGGCCGGGCGAGCCAGTGGCGCGCCATCGCCGGCGGCCGGCTGGTGGCCTGGGGGCGCCGGATGGCTCGGTCCCCGGCTGCGGCGGATGCTGCGCAACCCGTAGCCGCGGCGACCCCCGGCGGGGCAGCATGGGGGCATGGGCCGTCGCCGCCTCGCCTCCGCCCGGTGGGCGGCGGCCGCCGCCGTGGCCGTCGCCGCCTGCTCGTCGGAGGACGGCGACCGGCGGGCCGCCCC
>JBOGHR010000173.1:0-1572 GCA_050744905.1 Acidimicrobiales bacterium | reverse complement strand
GGCCTGCGGGGCCGGGGAGGCGCCGGTTTCCCGACCGGGCGCAAGTGGCGCACCGTGCAGGAGAACCTGGCGCCCGGCGCCCCCGTGACCGTCGTCGTCAACGCCGCCGAGGGCGAGCCCGGCTCGTTCAAGGACCGCCTCATCCTGCGCCGGAACCCCTACCGGGTCCTTGAGGGCGCCCTGATCGCGGCCGCCGCGGTGGGCGCCGAGCGGGTCACCGTCGCCATGAAGGCCACGTTCGGCGCCGAGCTGGAGCGCATGCGGGCGGCGCTGGGCGAGGCGGCGGCGGCGGGGTGGACCAAGGGCGTCGAGGCCGGGGTGGTGGAGGGCCCGAGCGAGTACCTCTACGGGGAGGAGACGGCGCTGCTCGAGGTCCTGGCCGGGCGCTTCCCGTTCCCCCGCGTCACCCCGCCGTTCCGCCGGGGCCTCGACGAGGGCGGCGCCGGTGGGGGGAGCCGCACGGCGGCCGGCGTCGAGCTGGCGGGCCCCGGGCCCACCGAGGCGGCCCCCACGCTGGTCAACAACGTGGAGACGATGGCCAACGTGCCGGGCATCCTCGCCCGGGGCCCGGACTGGTTCCGCTCGGTGGGCACCGACCAGTCGCCCGGCACCATCGTGTGCACGGTGACCGGGCGCACCCGGCGCCACGGCGTGGCCGAGCTGGCGATGGGGACGCCGGTGGGCGAGGTCGTCGAGGCGGTGGGGGGCGGGCCGGCCGGCGAGCGGGTCGTGGCCGTGATGTCGGGCGTGGCCAACCCCCTCCTCCCCGGCGATCGCCTCGACACGCCGGCGAGCTACGAGGGCATGGAGGCGGCGGGCAGCGGGCTGGGGGCGGCCGGGTTCATCGTGTTCGACGACGCGTCGGACCTGGCGGCGGTGGCCTACGGCGTCTCGCGGTTCCTGGCCGTGGAGTCCTGCGGGCAGTGCACCCCGTGCAAGCAGGACGGCCTGGCCCTCGCCTCCCTGCTCGACCGCATCCGCCGCTCGGAGGCCGACGAGCACGAGCTGCAGGCGGTGCAGGACCACCTCGCCACCGTGGCCGACGAGGCCCGGTGCTTCCTGGCCCACCAGCACCAGCGGGTGGTCGGCAGCGTCCTCGCCCTGTTCCCCGACGAGGTGCGGGCCCACGTCGCCGGCGGCGCCCCGGCCGCCCCCGACGAGCTGGTGGCGCCCATCGTCGACATCGCCGACGGCGTCGCCGTGCTCGACGCCCGCCACGCCGGCAAGCAGCCGGACTGGACCTACGCCGACACCTACTCGGGCCAGTCGCCCGCCGACCGCGTCGACCGGGGCCAGGGCGAGCACCTCTGAGCGGCCCGCCCGGGCGCCACCGAGCCCCACGGCGCGGTGGGACCATCCACCGCTACGAGCGGGTTCGGGCGCCGCGGGGGCCCAGAAGCTGACGTCCGGGCACGGGCCCGGCCGGCCGGCAGCATCAGCGTCGTGCCCCGGCGCGGTCAGGGACCGGCGGGCTGATCGACGGCATCCCGAGCGTCCCTTCGGGAGGGTCGAGCAGCCGGACGGGGCCGGGGCGGGCGCTCTCCCGCCCGCCCCGGCGGACGAGGTCGCGCG
>JBOGHR010000172.1:0-1753 GCA_050744905.1 Acidimicrobiales bacterium | reverse complement strand
GGCGGGTGGACCTGGCCGAGCGCCATCCCCTCGAGGCCGAGGTGGCGGCCGCCCTCGACGCCCATCCCGTGCTGGTGCGCCTGAGCACCTGGACGGCGTCGTGTGATCGCCTCGACTACCAGCTGCTCGGGCCCGGGGAGCGCCTGTGCGAACTCGAGCTCAAGGCCAAGCGCCGTCCCTACCAGGGCTGGTCCGCCCTGCGCCCCGACGTCCTCCCAGTGGACCTATTCATTCTCGATGAGTTGGCGCTCCGGCGCATCGTCGACGCCGGCCGCTACGGCTTCCTCCTCGTGCGCGACATGCCAGGTGGGCGCTGGGCGCTGTGGAGCACGGCCGAGCTGGTGCTGGCCACCAAGGTCCGGGCCGGCCGCCGCCTGGCCACAGGCGTCGACCGCACCAAAGGCAAGCTGCTCATGGACCTGGCCTCGGCGGCCGCCGTGACCGACACCCTGGCCGGCGCGCTGTCGGAGCTGGCCGCCCTCGTGGGGGTCATCGACCGGCGCTGGGGCGACATCGCGCCCTGGCCATGGCAGGAGCGGGACACCTGGAAGAAGGGAGAGGCATCTTGACGCTGCTGACCATCGACGAGGCCCGCCGGGTGGTGATCGCCTCCGCCGGCGCCGTGCTGGCCTACGCCGCCTGCCCCGACAACGGGCGCTTGGAGGAGGTGCTGTGGGGCCGGGAGGACTTCGAGGGCGAGAGCATGCCCGACCAGGCCCTGGCCCGGGCCCACCGCCGGGTGCTGGCGCACGTGGAGGCCCTGGGCTACGGCGCCGAGCTAGCCGAGGAGCTGGAGGGCATTTGCTCGGCCGCCGGACTGGAGGACGGCCGCCGTGACTACGACTTCGTCTTCGAGGTCCTGGGCGACGAGCCCTTGGACTTTGCCGGCGCCGAGGCGTTCTGGCCCTGGCCGTTCGCAGCCTGAGCCGCCCGGGCGGCGCGGGCCGACGGCGGGCTGCTCTTCGCGACGGCACCGCCGTTGAGAAGCACCTTCGCCTCCCGTACCCGACGTCGGGCCAGGGCCACGTAGGCCGCGTTGGTGTCATAGCCCACGAACCGCCGCCCCGTCTCCACCGCGGCCACTGCCGTGGCCCCGCTGCCGCAGAAGGGGTCGAGCACCACGTCGCCGGCGAAGGTGTAGAGCTCCAGGAGGCGTCGGGGTAGCGCCACCGGGAACGGGGCCGGATGGCCGATGCGCCGGGCCGATTCTGCGGGAATCTCCCAGACCGACAGGGTGGCGGCCAGGAACTCCTCCTTGGTGATGGTGCTCTGGCCCCGCCGGACCCGGTCCATCCGGCCCTTCGAGAAGACCAGCACGTACTCGTGGACGTCGCGCAGCACCGGGTTGCGGGCCGAGGCGAAGGTCCCGAACGCGCACGACGACGCCATGCCCCGGGCCTTCTGCCAGATGACCTCACCCCGCATGTGGAAGCCCAGGTCGCCCATGATGCGGGTGACGTCGTGGCTGAGGGGCAGGTACGGCTTGCGCCCGAGGTTGGCGACGTTGACCACCGCCCGCCCGCCCGGCTCGAGCACTCGGTGGACCTCGCCAAAGACGGCGCCCAGGAGGTCGAGGAACTCGGGGTAGCTGGCGTCGGAGTCGAAGTCCTTGCCGGCGTGGTAGGGCGGGGAGGTGACCATGAGGGCGACGGAGTTGTCGGGCAGCTCGGACATCTCCTCGGAGGAGTGCCGGTAGATGCGGTCGAGGTTGCGGCGGGGGACGTCGGCCACCGTGTCGTCGTCGGAGAAGGTG
>JBOGHR010000171.1:0-12340 GCA_050744905.1 Acidimicrobiales bacterium | reverse complement strand
CGCCTACCCAGGTCGGCCGGGCACGTCGGCCGGCGGACCGGCCGCCCGCTCAGCGCCCGTGGTCGGCTCGCCGGTGGCGCCGGGCCGCCAGGCGTAGCTGGACGACGCGGCCCAGGCCCAACGACGCCACCACCAGTCCGCCGACGATGGCCGCCAGCAACATGGCGACGCCGGTGGGGAGCTCGAAGTCGAACCAGAGGAACTCGAAGCGCTGGCTGTCGTCGTTCTGGAGCACGAACACCAGCATGAGCATGGCCAGGACGAGGCCGGCGACGGCGGCGGCGAACAGGGTGGCGGTGCGGGTGCGCTCGATCCCGGCGTCGGGCGCCGGCGGGGCTCCCCCGGCTCGGCCCCCCTGGTCGTGGTCTCCACCGCCCGGCGGTGCCCCGGCTGGGTCCCGGCGGTCCTGGCGGTCCCTTCCGGCCACGTCGCCACCTCTCCCTCGGGCGCCACCCACGTCGTCGCCGCCCCGACATTGTCGCCTACCCAACGGGTGCGCCGGGGAATCCGGGGCTCCCGTGCCGGAGGGACGGCGCCCGCGGTCGCTCGGGGGCGACCGTTTCCGCGCCACCGCCACCGGGTACCCGGTGCTCGGTCGGCCGGACGGAGCAGAGGAGGGACATGGAGCGCCTGTTTCGACTCATGGCGGTGATCACGCTGGTCGCCGCGCTCGGGGCCTGTGGCGACGACGACGCCGACGACGTGGCCCGGGAGGCGGAGGAGACGGCGCAGGAGGTGGGGCAGGCGGCTCAGGACGCCCGGGCCAGCCTGCGGACCGACGCCGAGCGCCTGGTGGACGAGATCCAGACGCGCAACGACCCCGAGGCCAAGCAGGAGCTGCTCGACCGCTGCCGCGACACCCTGGAGGAGCTGCGCCAGGCGGAGTCGCCCGACGCCGAGCGGGTAGCCGCCACGTGCGACCGCATCCAGGACGCGGACGTGAACGACCGGGACGCGTGGAGCGACGTCGAGCGGGAGATCTCCGAGCTTGACCCGACGGGGTGACCGTGCCTCGAGCGAACAGGTCACCGTCTCGGTGACCTGTTCGCTCGGGAGAGGCGGTCCGGTGGCTCAGCCGCCGGTGACGGTTGTGCCGACGTCGGAGAGGGTGGGCGACAGCAGCAGGTCGCCGGGCGTGACGAAGTTGGCCTCGATGCGGGGCCGCGCCAGGCCGGCGATGAGCCCCCGTGCCACGGTGGGGCCCAGTGCGGCGCCGACGCCGAAGGACGGCGGCGCCTCCGAGGTGGCGGCCTCCATGGCGGCGCCGAACCCGACCAGGGAGCCCAGGAGCTCCTCGTCGCTCGGCGGCGCGGCGTCGTCGGGCGCGAAGGACGGCGGGGGCTGAGGCGGCAGGTCGTCGTCCACCGTGCCGCTCTCGACCGCCCACGCGGCCATGAGGGGCGCCAGGTCGGCCTCGGCCTGCTCGTCGGCGACCGACGGATCCACCACGGCCGGCAGGCTGAAGCTCACGGGTACGTCCGCCGCGGCCTCGAGCAGGTCGTCGGGCTGGGCCAACGCCCACTCAGCCAGGCTGGTCGCCGCCGGGTCGAACGCCACGTCGCCGACCTGGATCCGCACCCGGTAGCGGTCCACGGGGTCGGCCACCACCTCGCCGAAGGCCCGGTAGACGAACTCCGAGCAGATCATCGAGCGGTTCCCGTCCCGGTCGACGAAGGCGTTCAACGCCGCCGCCCCGTGGTCGAGGATCGACCGGAGCATCCGCCTGGCGATGCCGGTGAGCGGCAGCTTGCGGGTGCTGGCGAGCAGCGCCAGCAGCACGATCTGCTGGTAGGCGTAGGGACGGCCCTCGTCGAGGTAGGCCGACGCCGTCGTCACGACCGGCGCCAGGTCCGGGTCGGGGTGCCGGCGCACGCGCATGTACCGGTTCGACTTCACCGCCACGTCGATCGGCGTGCGCTGGAGCCCGCGCCCGCCGGCCTCCCCGAGGGTCGTGGCGTCGAGGGCGATGGCGGCGTGGTTCACGTCGGTCCCGTCGAACCTCCGGATGCCCCACGAGACGAAGCCGTGGCCGTGGAACAGCAGCACGTCGCCGGCCGTGAAATCGATGTCCTCGCCCATCGAGCGCCTCCCCTCTCGGGCGCCTCCCGGCTCCCCTTCACCCATCGTCGCGCCCCGGGGCGGTCGTGTCGACACCTTCCCGTCGAACCGTACGGGGACGTTGAAGGGGTCTTGACACGACGAGGGCCGCATGGTCCGCTAAAGGAGCGATTCGGCATGGGGCGCCGACGGGCCCGGGGCCCCGGCGCCCAGGAGCCGCGGGGACTGGAGGGTGGATGATGTCGGGGGGCGCCTCGAGCGCAGAGCCGGTCGACCACCTCCACCAGGTCGGCGACGACGAGCAGGCGCGCAGGATCGAAGCCGAGCTGATCGCCGAGGGCGACAACGCCCTCCAGGACGGCGACCCCGACGACCAGCCCGACCAGGACGCACCACCCAGCTTCCACCCGCCCACGACGGCCCTCGATCGCGTGATCGCCCGGTTCGAGAGCCAGCTCGGCGTGACCGAGCAGCCTCCGGGGAGCAACCGCACCATCTACACGGAGTGGTACGGCCTGACCGGCCCGTGGTGCGCCATGTTCGTGAGCTGGTGCTTCGCCACGGAGGGCAGCCCGCTCGCGGCCAGCACCTCGAAGGGCTTCGCCTACACCCCGTCGGGAGCGGCCTGGTTCAAGAAGCAGGACCGGTGGGCCACCGACCCGGCCAGGGGCCACGTCGTGTTCTTCGACTTCCCGGGCGACGGCGTCGACCGCATCTCCCACGTCGGCATCGTGACCGCCGTCCACGGGGACGGGAGCATCGAGACCGTCGAGGGGAACACCGACGAGCGGGGAGGCCGCACCGGGGGGAAGGTGATGCGCCGCCGCCGCAAGGTGGGCATCGTGGGCTACGGCGTCCCCGCCTACGTCGACGCCGGGTTCGCGGCCGAGGCCGCACACGACCTGCCGCCCACACCGCCACCCGTGCACTTCCCGGAGGAAGCCATGACCAACCACACGATGGCCATCCAGCTCGACGCCAACGGCAACGGGTACAACGACCTGGTGGGCGTCCCGGTCGCCAGGGTCGCCTCCGTCGTGGTCAAGGGCCCGAACCCCGAGGTCCAGGGGAGGTACGCGCGCGGGTTCCACGATCCCGAGGTGACCGACGCCAACGGCAACGCCCGCGTGGTGATCAAGGCCACCAGCCCCGGAAAGGCGATGGTGGAGGTCTCGGTGTGGGCGGTCGACTAGATCTTCGACCTCGTTCGTTCGCTTCGCTCACTCCATTCGGTCGAGTTGGATCGTGCTCCGGCGGGCGAGGCGAGTTCGCGCCGCCTCCGCCCCGTCCCTTCTCGGTGTCCCCAGCCAGGGCACCAGCCCTCCGCTCCCACGGTGACCGTGGCGTCGTGCGCTGACCTGGAGATCACCCTCCGCCGCCTCGACGGCGACCGCGCCGCGGCGGGGGTCCGCTTCAGCCCGCCGGGCAGCGACGGCGACGTCAGGCTGGCCGACGAGGTGATGCTCGGCTTGGAGCTGGCGAAGCTCGACGAGCTCCGCCATGACCCCGTCGAGTACGGGGCCCTCCTTGGCCG
This sequence comes from Acidimicrobiales bacterium, assembly GCA_050744905.1. Classification (GTDB taxonomy): domain Bacteria; phylum Actinomycetota; class Acidimicrobiia; order Acidimicrobiales; genus DATLFN01. The sequence goes on along the minus strand of JBOGHR010000171.1, from coordinate 8,748 downwards.
CTCGCTCTTCGCCGGCGACGTGCTCAGCGCCTTCGCCAAGGCCCGCCAGGAGGCGGCGACCAAGGACGTTCCGCTCCGGCTCCGCCTGCTCATCGCCCCCACCGCCGAGCGCCTCCACGACCTGTGCTGGGAGACCCTGCGCGACCCGGACGGGGGGGGAAGCCTCCTCACCACCGAGCGGATCCTGTTCTCGCGCTTCTTGACCAGCCGCGACTGGCGGCCTGTCGGCGTGTCGCCGAAGGCCGACCTCGACGCCCTCGTCGTGGTCTCCAACCCGACGGGGCTGGAGTCCTGGTCCGTGGGGGGCCAGGCCCTGGCGCCGGTCGACGTCGCCGGCGAGCTGAGCCGGGCCCGGGCCGGGCTGCGGACCATGCCGGTCGCCGAGCTGGCCTCCGGCGGCACGGCCACGCTCGCCGGGCTCATCGACGGCCTGCGGTCGGGCGCCGAGGTCCTGTACCTGGTCTGCCACGGCTTCCTCGCCAAGGGCGAGCCGCAGCTCCTCATGGAGGCCGAGGACGGCTCGGTCGACCGCGTCCACGGCGGCGAGCTGATCGGCCGGCTGGCCGAGCTCGGCCGGCTCCCCCGGCTGGTGGTCCTGGCCTCGTGCCAGAGCGGCGGATCGGGGCGCCCGAGCCTCAACGACCGGGCGCTCGCCGGCCTCGGCCCGCGCCTCGCCGAGCTGGGCGTGCCGGCCGTGGTCGCCATGCAGGGCAACGTCTCGATGAAGACGGTGGAGGCGTTCATGCCCGCCTTCTTCACCGAGCTCGACCGGGACGGCCAGATCGACCGGGCGGTCACCGTCGCACGCGGGAAGGTGAGCGACCGCAACGACTGGTGGATGCCGGTCCTCTACATGCGCCTGAAGAGCGGGCGGCTGTGGTACGAGCCCGGGTTCTCGACCGCCGAGTCGGGCTACGAGCGGTGGCCGGCGCTGCTGAACCACATCCGCCGGCAGCGGTGCCTGCCGATCGTCGGCCCCGGGCTGTCGGACAGCCTCCTCGGCCCCCGCGAGAGCATCGCCCGCCGCTGGGCCGACCGCTACCGCTTCCCCATGGCGGTGCACGACGAAGAGGACCTGGCCGACGTCGCCCAGTACCTGTGGGCGACCCAGGACAAGGACTTCCCGGTCGACGAACTGCGCGGCGACCTGAAGCTCACGCTCGACGAGCTCGGGGCCGACCCGCCCGAGGAGCGGCGCGAGCTGGGCTCGGGGACCGGCGCGGTGGCGGCGGCCGACCTCGACCGCCTCGTCACCGCCGCGTGGGAGGCCCAGCGCCGGGTCGACCCGACCGAGCCCTACTCGGTCCTGGCCTCGATGCCCTTCCCGATCTACGTCACGACCCAGCCCGTCGGCCTGCTCACCGCGGCGCTGAGGGCCGCGGGCAAGCAACCGAGGGTCGACTACTGCCGGTGGAACGACGAGGCGGCCTGGCCACCGGCCGTCTACGACGACGACCCCGCGTTCGTCCCCAGCGAGGCGGCGCCGCTGGTCTACCACCTCTTCGGGGACCTGGGGATCGAGGGCTCGCTGGTGCTGACGGTCGACAGCTACCTCGACTTCCTGATCGGCATCACGGCCAACAAGGCATCCATCCCGCCGGCGGTCCTCCGGGCCCTCAGCGACCGGGTGCTGCTCTTCCTCGGCTTCCGGATCGACGAGTGGGCCTTCCGCGTGGTCTTCCGCAGCATCATGAACCTCCAGGGCCAGGGGCGGCGCCGGTACAGCCACGTTGCCGCCCAGATCGATCCCGAGGGAAGCCGCACGCAGTCGGCCGAAGGTGCCCGCCGGTACCTCGAGCGCTACCTCCAGTGGTCGCAGGTGGACCTCTACTGGGGCAGCTCGGAGGCCTTCATGCGCGACCTCGCCAAGCGCTGGCAGCAGGCCGGGGCGGGGCCGTGACCGCGGCGGCACCGCCGGTCGTCGACGCCAACCCCTTCGTCGGCCCCCGCTCGTTCGGCCGGGACGAGAAGCTCTACGGGCGCGACCGCGAGATCCGCGAGCTGCTCGACCTCCTCGTCGCCGACCGGATCGTGCTGTGCTACTCGCCCTCCGGGGCGGGCAAGACGTCGCTGATCCAGGCCGGCCTGGCGCCGAGGTTGGAGGAGGAGGGGTTCCACGTCCTTCCGCCCGTCCGGCTGAACCACGAGCCCCAGGACGGCTCCGGGAACCGGTACGCCGCCAGCGCGGCGGCGTGCCTGGCCGCCCCCTCGGACCATGGCGGCGCGTCGCTCCGCGACCGCCTGGCGGGCGTGCCGGTGGACGAGGGCAGGACCGGCCTGTTGATGTTCGACCAGTTCGAGGAGGTGCTGTCGCTCGATCCGACGGACTCCGACGCCAAGCGAGCGTTCTTCGTGCAGCTCGGCGAGGTCCTGCGCGACCGGCGATGGTGGGCCCTGTTCGCGATGCGCGAGGACTTCCTGGCCGCGCTCGACCCCTACCTCCCCCTGCTGCCGACCCGGCTCGCCACCAGGTTCCGCCTCGACCTCCTGTCCCGCGGTGCGGCGCGGGAGGTCGTCACCCGCACCGCGGCGTCGGCGGGGAGGACGTTCGCCGAGGAGGCGTCGACCGCCCTCGTCACCGAGCTGAGCCGGATGGTCGACGGCCGCGTGGGGCCCTACGTCGAGCCCGTCCAGCTCCAGGTCGTCTGCCGCCGGCTGTGGGGCCGGCTCCCCCCCGACGCCACCGAGATCACCACCGGGAACATGGGCGACATCGGCGACGTCGACGGGGCCCTCGGCGCCTACTACGCGCAGGAGGTCGCCAGGGCCGCCGCCGGCACGGGAGTGGAGGAGCGGACGATCCGCCAGTGGTTCGAGCGCTCGCTCATCACCGAACTGCGCTTCCGGGGCCAGGCCCAGGCGGGTCCCGGCGATGACGACCGGGCCGTGCGCCTCCTCCAGGACGCCCACCTGGTCCGGGCGGAGTCCCGCCGCGGCTCCACCTGGTACGAGCTCGCCCATGATCGCCTGGTGGCTCCCGTCCTCGCCGACAACCAAGCCTGGGCCGAGCAGCACCTCACGGTGTTCCAGCGGCAGGCGGCGCTGTGGGACGAGCGAGGCCGGCGGGACGAGCTGCTGGTGGCCGACGAGATCCTCCAGGACGGCGAGGCGCTCGCCGCCGGCCCGGGCGTTCCCCTCAACGCCGCCGAGCGGGCGTTCCTGGAGGCGTGCCGAAAGGCGCGCGCCGCGGCCGAGCGTGAACGCCGGTCGGCGCGCCGCACCCGCCAACTGCTGGCCGCCGCCAGCGTCGGGCTCGTGGTCGCCCTGGTCGCCGGCGTCGTGGCCTTCGCGTCCTACCGGGGCGCCCGCCGCGATCGCAACCGGGCAGAGGCGGGCGAGCGCCTGCGCCTCGCCGCGCCCGCCATCGACATGATGCACGCCGATCCCAACCTGAGCGTCCACCTCGCCCTCCAGGCCCTCGAGAAGAGCGACGCGGTCGAGGACGCGGCCGGCCTCGACGCCCAGGAGGTACTGCTGCGGCGCGCCGTCGACTCCGGGCGCATCGGGATGACGTTCCCGGCCGAGGGCGTCCGGCGGATCGCCTTCAGCCCCGACGGCCAGCGGCTGGCGACGCTGGGCGACGACGGGCTGGCGATCTGGGGCGCTCGCCGGTGGCAGGAGCCGGCGACCCGGCCCCACGACGAGCTGGTGGACCTCGCCTTCTCCCCCGACGGTCTCCATCTGGTCGCGGCCGGCGGGCCCGACGGCGCCGTCAAGTGGAGCGCTGGCGTCGACGGGTTCGAGACGTTCGGGGAGCCGTCCGCCGGCGGATCGGGCCCCAAGTCGAGGAACGTCGCCGCCGTCGCCTTCAGCGGGGGCCAACGACGGCTCCTCCTCGCGTCCGGGCTGCGTTCCGGCGTGCGCGTCGAGGCCTGGGAGTGGCCGGACCCGGCGCCGGTGGGCGCCGCCACGGTCGCCGGGATGGCCCGAGCCGTCGCCTTCAGCCCCGACGCCTCGACGCTGGCCACCGCCGGAGACGACGGCGTGGTGAGGCTGTGGCGCATCGGACCGGACGTCGTCGACGGCCGGCCCGACCAGCCGGTGCCGACCACCGAGCTGGGCGCGCTCCAGGGCCACGCCGGACCGGTGGACGACATCGCCTTCAGCCCCGACGGCGCCCACCTGGTCACCGGCGGCGAGGACGGGACCGTCCGGGTCTGGGGGGTGGGGTCCGACGAGCCGGGCCGCGTCGTCGGGGTCGGGGAAGACGGGGTGAAGGCCGTTACCTTCAGCGCCGACGGCCGCTGGGTGGCGGCCGGGGACGGTGCCGGCGCAGCGCTGGTGATCGACGCGGCGACGGGGCGGGACCGCTTCGTCGCCGAGGCGCGCACCGGCCCGGTGACCGACCTGGCCTTCGACCCGTCGGGGGACCGCCTCGCCGTCGCCACCGAGGAGGGCGCACCCGCGGTGTGGGACGTGGGCGAGAAGGAGGCCGCGGGCCACAAGGACACCGTCTACGGGGTGGCGTTCTCCGCCGACGGCCAGCGCCTGGCGACGGCGAGCGCCGACTGGACCGCCGCCGTGTGGGACCTGGCGGGGAACGAGTTGGCCGTCCTCAACGGCCACGAGGGCGAGGTGAACGCGGTGCGGTTCCTTCCCGGCGGGCTCGCCGTCACCGCCAGCGACGACCGCACGGCCAGGCTCTGGAGCGTCGCTCCCGCCCGAGAGGAGCGCACGCTCTCGGGGCACGAGGACAGCGTCTACGACGTGGCCGTGAGCCGCGACGGGACGCGCCTGGCGACCGCCGGGCAGGACGGCACGGCGCGGATCTGGGACGTCGCCACGGGGGCCGAGGTGCGATCGCCGCTCGACGCCCGAGACCCCCTGAGCGGCGTCGCCTTCAGCCCCGACGGGCGGCTCCTGGCCACCGCCGGCCAGCAGGGGGTGCGCCTGTGGGACCTCACGACGGGACGGACCGTCACGTCGCTCTCCGCCGGCGAGCTGGAGGGCGGCGCCCTCCGCGCCGCCTTCAGCCCTGACGGAGCCCAGCTCGCCGCCTCGTTCGAGGACGGCACCGCGGTCTGGGACGTCGCCACCGCCGAGCCCACCAGGACCTTCGCCGACCCGTCGTGGGCCTTCCTGTCCGAAGTGGCGTTCAGCCCCGACGGTCGCCGCCTCGTCACGGCCGACGGCACGGTCCGCGACGTCGCCACCGGTGCGGCGGTCGCCGAGCTGCCGGCGACCCACGGCGTGGCCTTCCACCCCAGCGGGACGATGATCGCCACCGCTGGCGTGGGGACGACGGCGACCGTCCACGACGTCGCCACCGGACGGGCGCTGCGGTCGCTCGGCACCGAGCGCGGCCCCGCCGGGTCGGTGACGGCGGTGAGCACCGACGTCGGCCGCCGCCGGGTCCTCACCGGCCACGACGACGGCACGGCGACGCTCTGGGACGCCTCCGGGCGCGTGCTGCGGACCTTCCCCGGCGGCGAGGGCCCGGTGGCCGACGTCGACCTGAGCGCGGACGGCCGTCGGCTGGTGGCGGCGTTCGACGACGGCTCGGCGGTGGCGTGGGATGTCGAGTCGGGGGAGGAGCTCGGCTCCTTCGCCCTGCCGGCCGACCGCGACGGCCCTACCGGCGTGGGCGGCGGGTTCGTCGGTGGCCCCGAGGGCATCGAGACGGGGCCCGACGTCGACGTGGCGGGCGGCAGGTCCCGGGCGCGCTTCGTCGACGACGGCACCGTGCTGGTGGCGGCGGCCTCGGAGGGAGCGTGGCTGTGGCGACCGGGGCGGGGTTCGGAGCCTCGCCGCGTCGGCGACCCGACGTGGGTGGTGGTCGGCGCCAGCGACGACGGGCGGTGGCTGGCCGTCGCCCGCGGGACCACGGTCGAGATCGTCGACGTCCGGTCGGCCAGGCCGCGGTCGACCTTCGCGGGGGAGCAGCCCGCCGCCGGGGCCGCCATCTCGGCGGACGGCCGGCGCATCGTGGTGGTCGACGACGAGGGCAGGGCACTGGTCGGCGACGCCCGGTCCGGTCGCAGGACGTTGCGACCGCTCGGCGGGGGCGCGGCGCGGGCCTCCGACGAGCTCGTCGAGCACGTGGCGATCGACCCCGAAGGCACGTCGGTGGCGGTGGCCGGAGGAGGGCGCCTCGCCGTGTGGGACGTCCGGGCCGACGAGGTCACCTTCCGCGTGGAGGGGCTCGACGTCGCCGGTGCCGTGGCCTTCACGGCGGGCGGCCACCTGGCGACCATCGGCGACGAAGGTCCGCTGCTCCACCCCGTGTGGCTGGAGGAGCTGAAGGCGACGGCGGCCTCGCTGGCGGCCAGGCCGCTGTCGGAGGCGGAGTGCCGCAGGTACCTCCAGGAGCCGGCGCCGTGCACGCCGGAGCGCCCGGCCGGCACCGATGGAGGGCGCCGTGGATGAGCGGATCGTCGGCAACGGGATCAACCCCGACACCGGCGAGCACGTAGCGGCGGTGTCGCTCGAGGAGCTGGGTGCCGTCCTCCGCGAGGCGCCCCACGACGAGCGCCGGGAGCGGTACCTGGAGATGCGCAGCGACCGGTCGCCGACCTACGGCCTGCCCTTCGACGTCGACCCCCTCGACGTCGCTAGCGCCGGCTGGTGCGCCGTCTTCTCCACCGACGAGCCGGAGGGCGTCCGCCGGGCCCTCGCCCCGCTGCTCGAGCGCCGGCAGTCCCAGGTGAGGGCCGACCGGTTCAAGGTGCTCGACCACCGCCCGGGTGAGGACTTCCTGTCGTGGCTGGCCCGCAACGGCGCCCACCCCGGGTCCCCGGAGCCGACCCGGGTCCCCTACTACGTCCTCCTGGTGGGCCCGCCGACCCGGATCGCGTTCGAGCTCCAGTACCTCCTCGACGGCGAGTACAGCGTGGGCCGGTTGTGCTTCGACGACGCCGACGACTACCGCCGGTACGCGGAGAGCGTCGTGGCCCACGAGGAGGCGCCACCCACGGCGCCGCCCCACGTGGCGTTCTTCGCCACGAACCACCTCGGCGACCGGGCGACGAACATGAGCGCGTCGCTGCTGGTCGAGCCCCTGGCCCGGGGCTACGACGGCAGGCCGGGGATCGCCGAGCGGTATGGGGCCACCGCGGCGTCGTGGATCGGCGACGCCGCCCGCCGTGAGGCGCTCCTGGAGGTCCTCGCCGAGGGCGGCGGCGGCCGCCCGTCGGTGCTGTTCACGGCGACGCACGGCCTCGGCGGCCTGCCTCCCGGCGACCCCCGGCAGCGGGCGGAGCACGGGGCGCTGCTCTGCCAGGACTGGCCCGGCGGGCCCGTCGAGGTCGGCCGCCAGACGGTCACCGCCGCCGACGTGCAGGGCGCCCACGTCCACGGCATGGTCGCCTTCTTCTTCGCGTGCTACGGCGCCGGGACCCCCGAGGTCGACGAGTTCCCGCGGGTGGCCGGCGGGACACGTCCGAGGATCGCCGACGAGCCGTTCGTCGCCGCCCTCCCCAGGGCCCTGCTGGCCCACCCGAACGGCTCGGCCCTCGCCGCCATCGGCCACGTCGAGCGGGCGTGGGGGTACTCCATCGCCGGCCGCGCCGGCGTCGGTCTCCAGCCCTTCGAGAACGCCCTGGGGCAGATCGTGGTGGGCCGTCCCGTGGGCGCCGCCCTCGGCGACTTCAACGACAAGTACGCCGCCCTGTCGACCAACCTCGCCTCCCTCCTCCGCGAGATGGACTACGGGCTGAGCGTCCCGCCGTCGAGGCTCGCCGCGCTGTGGACGGAGAGGAACGACGCGCAGAACTTCGTCCTCCTCGGCGACCCCGCCGTGCGGCTGGCGTCCGGCCGGCCCCCGGTCTGAGGAGCGTCTCGATCGGACCGAGCCCCAACGGAAGGGTCCTCGGCCGGTCGCACGTCGCCGTCACCGCCGGGCGGGCCGAAGCGCAGGTCGGCGGCGGCGACACCGCCGTCGAACCGGCGGAGCAGGATCTCCCGGTCGGCGCACGACGCCCACGTCCCGGCTCCTCCAGCCGAAGCCACCGGCGCCTCCCCCTTCCTCCCGTCCCCGTCGGGCGGCGGAGCTCCGACGAGAACGTGCGGGAGGGCCGCCCACCGGCGCCGCTCCACCTCGTTCTCGGGACAGGGCCTGCTCGGCGATACTGGCCCGGTGGACGGGCGCCGGCTGGCCGCCGATCGCGGACTGGTGCCCCAGGCCGTCGCCGCCCTCACCGCCAAGGCGTTGGGTGCGCTGCCGTTCGAGGCCCTGGCCCCGACCAAGGCCCTGCTGAAGCGGTTCTTCTCGACCGGCGACTGGGACGATGCGGAATCCGAGGCGCTGGCCGACGCCGTCGGGCCCGGCGAGGGCTGGTGGCGCGAGCCCCTCGACGGCGAGCTCACCCTGGGGTTCGGCTGGGTCGACGGCCGCTTCCGCCTCCGGGTCGACGGTCCCGATGAGGCGGCGGCCACGGCGGCGGCAGCGGGCAGGGCCGCGGCCGACGCCCTGGCGGCGTCGTTCGAGGGCGACGTCGTCCCCGAGGCCACGCCCAACCCGCGGACGGTGGCGTTCCGCACCGGGCCGGTCTCCGGCGGGCCCAGCCGGGAGTACCGATCGCCGGCGGAGGCCGAGGACCCCCGGGTGGTCCGGCTCTTCGAGGCCTTCCCCGAGCTGTCGGGCGTGCTGGTGGCGAGCGACTTCGTCGCCGTCAGCGTTCGCCGGCCCGACTGCTGGCCGGCGCTGCTGGCGCCGGTGCTGGCGGCCGTGGAGGAGGAGTTCGCCGGCGGGAGGACCCTCCCCGGGCCCGATGCGCCGTCCACCCCCGGCATGGCGGCCCTGCACCACGC
>JBOGHR010000170.1:0-17859 GCA_050744905.1 Acidimicrobiales bacterium | reverse complement strand
CGCCACGACGGCGTGCGCCCACCGGTCGCCGACGACGTCCCGCTGCGGCGTGATGCACGGTGGGGGTATGCTGGGCGTTTACTCCGGAGCCGCTGGCGATCTCGAGATCGCAAGTCGCGTGTGCTCGAAGAAGGTGGCACAGGTGGTTCGCCGTCGCACGACGCGCGAGCCGGGTGGTTTGCGGGGTCTCGGAAGGAGACCCGTCCGATGGACCGACCCGGCGACCTTGACACAGGGGGCCTGGACCCCCACGACACCGACGACCTGGCGGCGGACGCCACGGAGGAGCTGGCGAACCTGCTGTTCTGCCAGCTCGACCAGGACACCACGCTGAATGCCGTGGCGGTGCTCGCCAGCCGCTCCCTGCCGGGCTGCGACGCGGTGAGCGTCACTGTGCTGGAGGACGGCAAGCCCCGGACCCGGGCCTCCACCGACCCGGTCGCCGAGCGCATCGACGACCGCCAGTACTCGACGGGGGAGGGGCCGTGCCTGGACGCCATGCGAAAGGCGGCTCCCGTGACGGTGGACTCCTATGCCGACGACGACCTGCCGTGGCCGCAGCTCCTCCCCGACATCCGCGCCAACGGCGTGTCGAGCTCGCTGTCGCTCCCGCTCGTCGTGGGCGAGGACGTGGTCGGGGCGTTGAACGTCTACGGCAGGACGGAGCGCTGCTTCCAGGGCGCCGAGGCGGCGGCCGAGGCCTTCGCCGCCCAGGCGGCCGTCACCCTGGCCAACGCCACGGCCTTCCATCGGGCGGCGCGCCTGGCGGAGCACCTGGCGGTGGCGCTCGAGAACCGCGACGTGATCGGGCAGGCGAAGGGCATCCTCATGGCGAGCACCGGCTGCAGCGCCGACCGGGCGTTCGAGCTGCTCCGCCAGCAGTCCCAGCACGAGAACCGCAAGCTCGTCGACGTCGCCTGGGCCATCGTCGCCTCGACCGGAAGGCGCGGAGAGGCGGGGTAGGGCGGCGGGAGGGGGTCACCCTCAAGGGGCTAGGTGCAGGCGCTGTCCCTGTCGATGATGAGCCCGTAGCGGCGGTCCGACTGGAAGAAGTACCGGCAGGACCCGACGTCCTCCATGCGGACGCCCCAGGCGCCGTCGAACGGATCGTCGCTCATCTCCGTCTGGACCTGGTGGTACTGCACCGCTGTTCGTCCCGAAACGTCGTGCGTCCGGTCGAAGCCCGTCGTATCGAAGTCCCAAGCCTGTAGCCCCAGCTTGTACCACCCGACGTAGAGCCGGTTGGGCGAGAGGTCGAAGCGGATCTCCAGGTTGTGAGCCGGGCTGGCGGGGACGTCCGCACCCAGCTCGAGGCCGTCGACCTTCGCCGGCGACCCGGGGCCGATCTGCCACATCTGCACGGGCTCGTCGCCGGGCTGGTCGAGGATCTCGTCCTGGAGGAACACCAGCGAGCCGTCGGCGGACGCGAAGGCGTGATGGGTCAGGAAACCCGGTGGGTCGACCGTGGCGACCGGGGTGGGGTCCGTTCCCGGGGTGACATCGGCGGCGTTCAGGACCACGAGCCCGGTATCCCAGTAGGCGACGTACACGCGCCGCCCCACGGTCCCGCCGTGGTCGATGACCGTGACGTCGTGGACGTAGTTGTCGGCGTCGACCGCCGTGGGCGCCGTGTAGCGGCCGACTTCCTTGTCAGCGCAGTTCGTGGCGATGTCGCAGGTGGTGGGGAAGCTCGCCACTCCCGCGAGGTCGACGACGCGGAGGTCCCGCGGGCCGTCCGCGGTGAGGTACAGGTACCGGCCGTCGCCGCCGGCGTCCTCCACGAAGGTGTTGTGCACGTCGCACCAGAAGTCGCTCGGCGTGTTCTTGTAGATCTGAGTCACGAACACCGGGATGGCCGGATCGGTCACGTCGAAGACGACCACCCCGCAGAATCCAGCCGGACGAAGCCTCTCCAGGCTCAGGGCGACGTACTGCCGGGAGACGCCCGCCTCCGTCTGCGAGAACGTCTTGACGTCGGGCGTGTACGTACCCCGCGCACCGCGCCGCGCCCAGGTGAACGGTCCGTAGCGTGTCGGCGACCCGGGATCGCTTACGTCGGTGAGGACGAACGCCGCCTCCTCGCCGCCGGCCTGGGCCACGAGCGTCCGAGATCCCGTCCGGTAGGTGTCGATGTCGGCGCTCGTGCAGATGGTGTTGTCCTGGGCGGCCACGAACTCGACGCCGCGCACCGTCGTGGACACGTCGATGTCCTTGTCGCACTTCGCCCGCCTGGCGGGCGCCCGGACGTCCGCGTGCGAGCGCCCGGCGCGCAGGGGCACGCTTGCGACCGGAATCTCCGGGGTCTCCCGTGGTCCCGACAGTTCGGGCGCGGCACCGGGCCCTGCCACGGCGCCGCTGCCTGAGGCCACGGCCAGCGACGCGCTCAGAAGCCCTGCGGCCGCTACAAGCGCTGCGAGCCTGCCCCGACGAGGACCGTTGTGGTGAACTCGCATGCCTGGTCTCCTTCCCCTTGGAGCTGGTGCGGGCGATGACCGATCATGCCTCGGGCGAGGTAGGAGGCTGCGACGCGCCTCCTCCGACGCGTCGGTTGGGGGCATTCCGCACCCGCAGGAAGGATGGTACCGCGGCCCCATCGCGTTGTCCACGGTTCCCAGGCCCAGGCGTCAAGGTGGGAGGTACTTGTTTTCCGGGGCGCGCCAGGCTGAATTGACCTGAATGGATCGCCGGGAACCGCCGATTCGGCAGTGGTCTCAGCCGGGCCGCAGGGTGAGGCCGGTGACGACGCCCGGGGTGGGCGAGCAAGCCAGGTCGACGAGCATGGCGATGCGTCGTGTGCTGAAGACGTTGGCCGTGTGCGGCTCTCGGTCGACGACGTTCGACTACCCGGGGTCCGCCGGCTGCTCGAGCAGCTCGTCACGGAAGGTGCCGGGCGTCATGAGCTCCTCCGTGGCGCGGGAGATCTTCATGTACTCGGGATCTGCGCGCCGAGCCACCCGTTCACGCTCGAATGCATCGAGGCTCGGGTACTCCGCGATCACGATGACTTCGTTGGCGACGCCGACGACGGGTGTCCAGATGGTGCTCACCGCCCAGCCTCGGACGTCCTCCAGGGCGCTGATCTGGCGAGACAGATCCACGAACTGGCGGAGCTGCCCGTAGTGGACCTCGCAGCGGTAGTGGTGGCGGTACATCCCCGCTCCTCTCTCACGACGGCCAGACGAAGTCAGGCTCCCACTGTGCGCCAACCATCCGCCCGCCGCAAGCGGACACGAACCCCCATGCGGGCGTTCCTCGCCCTGGCCGGCCTAGGCCTCCCGGGATGGTATTCCTCGATCGCGACGGCGTGGAGCGCGCAGTTCGAGGCGACGCTGATCTCGAGCTCGAGGCCTTGCCTGGTTCGCATCGGGCGCGGGATGATGCGGCCATGATCGCAGCCTTTTCCATCACTCCACTCGGCATCGGCGAGTCCGTCGGAGCCGCGGTGGCCGACGCCGTACGCGTGGTGCGGGCGAGCGGGCTGCCCAACGAGACGAACGCGATGTTCACGAATGTCGAAGGCGAATGGGACGAGGTAATGAACCTCATCAAGTCGTGTGTGATCGAGGTGTCAAAGTCCGCGCCTCGAGTAGGTGTGGTGATCAAGCTCGATTACCGGCCGGGATCGGTGGACGTCCTACACACCAAGGTCGCTGCGGTCGAGTCCCACCTCGCCGAGCAGTAGCACGGCGCCCTCCGCACCCGTTGCGCGCAAGGGAAATCCGGGCATGTCCCCGAGCCTCTAGCGGCGTCGGGTGCCGGATGGACGCAAACCGGGGGTTCTCCACCGTCGTCTCCGACGGCGACACCGGGGCGGTGATCGCCGTGCTGCGGGGCGCTCGGGCGATGTGCTGGGCCGCTTCCTGGCACGTCGGCCACGACCGCCGGCGACGCGGCGTCGCTCAGGCGCCCGCCGGTGGAGTAGCCGCCCCTGCAGCGCTACCGCGCCCACGGTGCTGGCCAGCGCGGCCCGCCAACCGCGGGTGACGAGGCGCCGAGCGCCAGGCCGGCCCCACCCGGCCGGCCAGACGAGCGCGAGGAAGGCGACGCTGCCCACCAGCACGGGCCACCGACTCGGAGAAGCGCGGCAGCACCCGTCCGGGGGCTCGGGCATGACCTGGCGGTCGAGCGGCTCGGAGGCGCGCAGCACGGCATGAGCGCCGGCGGGACCGGCGGGGACCATGGCGGCGAGGGCCCCCACGGCGAGGACGACGAGGAGGCGCCTCACGCGGCTGTAAGGCGCAGCACCGGGCGCGAGACCCGCCGCGACAGCGCCCACAGACAGGCCAGGCCGGTCATGTCGACGGCACGGGCCAGCTCCTTCACCAGGCCGACTTCTCCATCGGCGACGTCCACGCCGGCCGTCTCCAGCAGTCCCACCACGGGCGCTGCCGTCCCGCCCGCAACCGGCTGATCGACAGGCAGGAGCTGGCGGACGGTCCTAGGTCTCGTGGAGCTCAGCCGGCGGGTGGCCCGCTCAGCTCGCCCCAGGTGGCTCAGGGGTCAGACGGCCTCACCGGCCCCGGGAACGGACGGGCCCTCCACCAAGGCGACGACGTCGGCCAGTAGCTGCTTCGCGCACAAGGTGGCCCGCCGGGTGCCCTCCTCGCCGAGGGCGGCGATGTCGGGCCCGAGCGACTCGGCCTGCTCCCACGAGAGCATCACCTGGTCGAGCTCGCCCGCCTGGCCGTAGCGGACCACGAGATCGATAGCGGCCTCAGCCGCCCCGATGCCCAGGATGTCGGCCTGCTGGCGGGTGCGATCCAGGAGCGCATGCTCGGCGGCACGCCGCTGCTCCTGCTCGGGCAGCCCGTCGTCCACTGCGAGCGCCCGATAGCACAGGGCGAGCCATCCGCTGCTGTCCACGCTCCGGCACCTCCTCTGGACGAACCGCACAGCGACGCTGCACGGGTTGGCCCCGCAGCACCGGCGACCACCTCCGGCATCAACCGGTGCCTGCACATTGTGTCGGCTCGAGCGGGCCGCCGCAGGAGTCAGAGAGCCAGGTGCCGAGGACCGGCACGGCGAGCACCCCGTCTCCACCGGCCAGGCCCGGCCCAGGGCGAACAGACCGTCGTGGCCGGTGGGCGGGAAGAAGTCGCTCCTCGACGCCACCACGTCGCCCTAGCCGAGGACGAAGCTCCCACCGGCTTCCGGCCCCGCCAGCTCGACGAGCGCTCCCGCGGCCGCCACGTCGCCCGGCGTTCGGTGCTCGTGCGACCTCATCGTCGGCCCGCGGTCCTCGTCGAGCCCGCACACGCACGCAGCACATGCCCGGCGCCGGCTCGAGGCAGGCGTCCAAGCCGGCGTGGCCCAGCCCGCCAACCTGCGCCGCATCCTCATCGAGGACTACGACGCCGTTCCCACAGCCTGGCGTGGTGGGGATGGTCGAGAAGGACCCCTTGACTTGGAGCCGGCTCCAACTTCTACCGTGGGGGCTGTGCCCCTCACCGTCTCGCAGCTGGCGGAGCGTGCCCGGATCAGCTCCGATGCCGTCCGCTACTACGGGCGGTTGGGGCTGCTGCCCGAAACGGGCCGGACCGGTGGCGGCCACCGCTACTACGACGAAGCAGCGCTCGAGCGGCTCCGGTTCATCAAGGGCGCGCAATGGCTCGATCTCACCCTGGACGAGATCCGAGAGCTGCTGGAGCTGTGGGACAGCGGGGCCTGCCCCTGCGGGCCGGCCTCGGCGGTCCTGCGGCAGCGCATCGCCGCCATCGACGACCAGGCCAGCCGCCTGCAGCAGATGCGTCGGGTGCTCTGCGCCATGCTCGACGGTGATCCCGTGGCCGCCGCCGGCACGGGTGCAGAGGGCGCGTCCACCGCCGGGTCGACCGTCGCCGCCCTGGTGGGCAGGGACCTCTCCGACGACGCCCAGGCGGGCTGCGGCTGCTGCCGGGCGCCCGCGGCGCCCACCAGGGAGGAAGAGGTCCAGGAGCTGCAAGCCCGCATGGCGGCTGTGCAGCGGCGGCTCCGCAACGTCGGGTCCGAGGTCGCCACACACGCACAGAAGGGAGTTGATCGATGAAGCTCGGCATCGTGGGAAAGGGAGGGACGGGCAAGACCACGCTCGCGGCCCTCATCTCGACGGCGTACGTGGACATGGGAAGGCGGGTGGTCGCCGTCGACACCGACTCCAACCCGAACCTGGCGCTCAGCCTGGGCCTCGACGAGGCGGTGGCCAACCAGGCCCCCCTGGTGCCCCGCTCCCTCGTCGTCGGCAGCAGCGGCGGCCTCGGCTCCGCCCAGCTCGTGGCCGACTACGGCCTGCCCACCCCGGCGGGGGTGACGCTGCTGCACGCCATGCGGGTCGACCAGGCCGGCTCCGGGTGCACCTGCGCCGGCCACGCCAGCGTCCGCAGCCTCCTCGGTGCCGCGCTGGACGAGGAGGCCGACGTGACCCTGGTCGACATGGAGGCCGGACTCGAGCACCTCAGCCGCTCGGGGGGGACGCTGGCCCATGCCGACGTGGTCCTCGTGGTCATGGAGCCCAGCCGCAAGTCGGCCCTCACCGCGGCCCGGACCCGTGCCCTGGCCGAGGAGCTCGGCATCCCCCGGGTCGCCGGTGTGGGGAACAAGGCCCACCTCCCCGACGACGGCGCGTTCTTCGAGCAGCTCAGCGCCGAGTACGGGGTGCCCCTGGCGGCGGTCGTGCCCTTCGACGCCGCCGTGGTCGCCGCCGACCGGGAGGGCCGGATGCTGGAGAGGCCCTCGGAGGGCGTGCGTCGGGCTGTCGAGGAGATCATCGCCTTCGTGGACTCGCCGCAGCTCCGCCACGAGGCCCTGGAGCGGGAGCGCCAGCGCCTCGAACGGCGCCTGAGCGAGCTGACCCAACCGGCCTGATCCGCCCGATCCACCGTCCGGGCGGACCTGGTGCACCCGGTGGACGGTGCGGCCGACGAGGCGGCGGCACCCGCGGGGGCGGGACTGCGGCTGGCGGCCCTCCTCGCCCATCCCGACGACGAGTCCCGCATCGTCGGTGGGACCCTGGCTCTCTACGCTTCCCGCGGCGCCCGGGTGTCGCTCTACTGCGCCACGCGGGGCGAGGCGGGCGACCCCTCGCTCCCGCCCGAGCGGGTCGGGCGGCTGCGGGAGCGGGAGCTGCGGGCCGCGTGCTCGATCCTGGGCGTGACGACGCTGCGGCTGGGCCGATTTCCCGACGGTGGCCTGGACCGGGCGGACCCCGACGACGTGGTCGCGGACATGGTGGGGTTCCTGCGTGCCGAGCGGCCCCAGGTGGTCGTCACCTTCGGGCCCGACGGCCGCACCGGCCACCCCGACCACGTCGCGGTCGGAGCGCTGGCCGAGACCGCCTTCGACCGGGCCGGTGACGCCCTCGCCTTCCCGGACCAGCTCGCCCAGGGCCTTCCGACCTGGCGGCCGGGGCGCCTCTACCACACCGCCGTGGCCCGCAGCGTGGCGTCGCGCATCGGCTGGCGCCACGCCTCGCTCCCGGACCGGAGCCTGGTGGCGGTCGACGTGTCGGAGGTGCTCGATCGCAAGCGCCGGGCCGCGGTGGAGGCGCACGCCAGCCAGTGGGCCCTGTCGCCGTTCGACCTGGCCGCAGGATGGGAGCCCTTCGCCGTCGAGCACTTCCGCCCCCTCCGCCCGAGCGGGCCACCCGGGGAGGCGGGCGGTGCCGACCTGTTCTCGGGACTCCCGTGAGCCCCGCCCCCGGCACCAGCGGCGGGCGCCAGGCGACCACGGGCGACCGGCGCCCGGCCCGCAGGCGCGTCGTCGCCCTCGTCCTCGGGGGGACCACGCTGCTGTCGCTGCAGGGAGGCCTGCTCCGGGTGGCGTTGCCCGCCATCCGCCGGGACCTGGGGGTCGGCATCAGCGGGGCCCAGGCGGTGAGCCTGGCCGGGCTCGTCGTGGTGTGCTCCACGCTGGTGGCGTTCGGTCGCCTGGCCGACCTGGTGGGTCCACGCCGTGTGTACGCCTGGGGCCTGGTGGCCTTCGGCGCCGGGGCGGGGCTGTCCGTCGCCGCTCCCGATGTGGGCTGGCTGGTCCTGGCCCAGGCGGCACAGGGCCTCGGCTGGTCCATGTCGGTGGCCAGCGGCACCGTGCTGTTGGTGAGCGTGTTCGACCCCGCCGAGCGGGCCAGGGCGGTGGCGGCCAACCACGTGGCCGTGGCCGTGGGCCTGGCGGCGGGCCCGGCCGTGGGCGGCGTGGTCATCGACCAGTTCGGCTGGCGCTGGGGGTTCGCCGCCCTGGTCCCCGCTGCCCTGGCCCTCGCCGTGGTGGCCGCCGCCGGCTCGTCTCCGCCGCGGGACCGCGGCCGAGCCCAGTTCGACCTCCGGGGCGCCGTCGCCCTGGCCGCGGCGCTGGCCGCCGCCCTGTCGCTGATCGACGCCGGGGCCCGGGACCGCCTCGGGCCCGGTGGCGTGTCTGTGGCAGCCGCGGCGTCGGCCACGGCCCTCGTGGTGTTCATCAGGCTCCAGCTCCGGGCCGCGGACCCGGTGCTCGACCTGCGCCTGTTCGCCCGCCGCGGCTTCTCGGCCGGACTGGCCGCCTCGTTCCTCAACTTCGTGGCCATGGCCTCCAACATGTTCCTCCTGCCCTTCTACCTCCAGGACCACCGGGGGCTGAGCGCGGGCCGGGCCGGGGCGGTGATGCTGGTCATGCCGGTGGCCATCGTGGTGGCAGCCCCGCTGGCCGGGACCTTCGCCGACCGCGTGTCGCCCCGGGCGCCCGCCACCGCCGGCCTGGCCCTGATCGCCGCCGCGGTCGCCCTCATGGCGGCCTTCTCGGCGGACACGCCCCTGGCCCTGGTCGTGGTCGTGCTTGCCGTCTACGGCGCCGGGGCGGGCTTGTTCCAGTCACCCAACATCAGCGCCGTCATCGGATCCGTGGCCCCGGGGCACTTCGGCGTCGCCTCTGCCAGCCTGGCCACCGTGGCCCGGCTCGGCCAGGTCGTCGGTGTGGCGGTGGCCGGCGGGGTGTGGCAGTGGGGACTGGACCGCCACGGCCATTCGCCGGGCGGGCAGACCGCAGCGTTCCGGCTCGCCTTCGCCGTCCTGGCAGTGTTCGGGGTGCTGGCCGCCGTGGCTTCGTGGCTGCGGGGGCCGGCGGAGCCCGCACCCGGGATCGCCGCCACCGCCGCGGTGGGTCAGGCCGGCGTGCAATGAGGGACTACACCATCGAACGAGGAGGAAGCGTGGACCCGATCACCATTGACGACCTCGATCCCCTGGTGGCCTTCCACGGCCACATGTGCCCCGGGTTGGCCGTCGGCGTGCGGGCCGCACGCATCGGCCTACGGGAGGTCGGGCGCCCGCCACAGCAACCGGTGAGCGTCGTGGCCGAGACGGCCATGTGCTCGGTGGACGCCGTCCAGTTCCTCACCGGCTGCACGCTCGGCAACGGTGATCTCGTGTTCCGGGACCACGGCAAGAACGCCTTCACGTTCGTGCGCCGCTCCGATGGCAGGGCCGTGCGGGTGATGACCCGCCCCGACGCCCTCCCGCCCGACCCCGATCACGCCCGACTGCGGCGCCTCGTCGACGAGGGCGTGGCCACCGACGCCCAGCGGGCCCGGTTCTCGGAGCTGCACCTGGCCCGAGCAGAGATGATCCTCGCCCTGGCAGACGACGACCTCTTCTCGGTCGAAGTCGAGGACCACCCGCCGAGCCTCCCGGACGACCGCACCCAGGAGACGGTCGTGTGCGCCCGTTGCGGTGAGGCGGTGATGCAGACCCGTGTCGTCGTCACCGCCGACGGATTCCGCTGCGCTCCCTGCCGAGAAGCAGCCGGGTGAGCGCAGCTACGGCGGCGAAGGGGTGCCCCGGCAAGCGAGTCCGTCGGCGGAAGATGGCGCCAATAGGGCCGAGGCCCCGCCAAGTAGTACCCAGAGGCGCCTGGTACGCCGCATTCCTCGCAACCGGTGGCAGTTGGGGCCGCTTTGGCCGACCTATCCGCCTGCACCCTTGTGTCGGCCCTGGCGTTACGATCGCCATCGGGAGGCACGACGGTGGCGACCATCAGCGATGCGGAGCTCCGAATTGCGGCGGTCGCCGGGGATCCGCCCCTCTGGAAGATTGAGATCACGTGGTCGCTCGTCGTCCAGTCCTGGGAGACCGGATCGTGGTGTCGCGAGACCGTCGAGCTGCGCCGGTCCGACCCTGGCGGCGGCCGCACACTGGTGCGCTGGCAGTCGCAGCCTTGGCGGCTGGAACCCAAGGCGCCGGTCGCCGGCGGCGACCAGTTCCAGCTCCACCGGTCGCTCCCCGCTGCCGTCGTTGCGACCGCGCACAGCGACGGCGACCGGAGTGCAGGTGCCGGGCGGGGCCCGGCACCTTCCCTGTGCATCCCGACCGCTGAGCGCCTCCACGCGGTGGTCACCGTAGAGCCGGTGCTTCCGGGCGGTGACGTGGCGCGCACACCCGACGTGACGCCCGCCACCGTGACGCAGGCGTGATGCCCGTCGCCCTCCTGGCTGCGGCGGCGCTGGGCGCCCTCGTCCTCGCCGCGCCACCCCGAGCGGCCGCCTCGGGGTGCGAAGCGGCCGACCTCCTCGCGTCCTTCGACGTCGAGGCAGCACGCGTCGCGTACCTCGAGCTGGCATCGGCCGACGACGTGCCGGCGTGCGCCCGGGACGGGATCGACCGGCTGACGCCACTCCGGGCGGAGGTCCACCGGCTGCTCGCGGCGGCCCAGGACGCCGTCTCGACGCAGCGCACGGCGGAGGCCGTCGAGCTGGTCGGACAGGTCCGTCGGCTCGATCCCGGCAACGACGCCGCCAAGGCGCTGCTCGACGACCTTGCCGCCGGCCGGACGGTGCCCGCCCCCGCCGACCCGTTCGCCGGCGCCCGAGCCCTGCTGGCCGCCGGCTACGACGACGAGGCCCGCGAAGCGGCCCGCGCCGTGGCGATCGAGGACAAGGTGCCGATCCCGGCCGAGCTCGGCGCCGAGGAACCGTCGGCGACGGTGCGGGTGAAGGACCGGACGAACGACGTCAGCGCCTGGGCGGGGGCCGCGGCGATCGTTGCGGCCGTGGCCGGGGCGACGCTGGCCCTGGTCCTCAAGTTCATCGGCTGGCTGCGGCGCAAGCGGTTCGTGACGCTCGGCACCTTCGTCGTCCACGACGGCGAGGAGGGCGCCGGTGCCACGCTCCGGACGATCGTGGCCGAGGAGCTGGCGGAGGCGGCCCGGTCGTCGAAGACGTTCCGGGTGGTGGACAGCGCCGGCGTCGACCTCCCGGAGCTGGTGGAGGTCCCCGAGCAGATCCGGCCGGTGGGGCAGGCGATCCAGCTGCTGTTCCGCCGGCCAGTGCTCACCGTCGGAGCAGCGGCGCGGCCGCTCGGAAGGGGCGCCTGGCAGGTCACCGCGCAGATCACCGGGCGACGCCGTGTCGTCGCTCAGGACACGTTCCGCGTGCCGGCCGACGCCGGACCGGGCCTCGACCGGGTCGGCGTCTGGACGGCGGCCTGGGCGCTGTACGGGCTGCGGGCGAACATCGGCTGGCAGTGGCGCGCCCATCGGACCTACCCGTTCGGCACGGCGCGTTCGGCGAGCTTCGCGTGGCTCCGCCTGGCGGCGTGGCGGAACGTCGACCCGGCGATCCGGCTGCGTCGCCTGCACGCTGCCCTGCTCGAGGACCACTGCAACGTGGCAGCTCTGTGTCGGCTCGGGATGGCGCAGACCGCCGACCTGGACGATGTGGAGGAGTTCCGCAGCGGCGTCGAGCACCTCGAGCGGGCCGAACGGGCGCTGGCCGACCGTCCCACGCGGCTGCCGCGTACCCTGCTGGGCCGCCCGCACCGGGCGAAGACCAGGCTGGAGCCGCTCTGGTTCCAGATCGCCTACGCCCGCACGATCGCCCACCTCCACCGCTTCAGCCATGGGCAGTCGACGGTCCCGTCGACCGCCGAGGCGGACGATCTACGGGTGGGCACCGACTGCGCCGTGGAGCTCGCCGAGAGCATTGCCGACACACGACTGATGCTGAGCGGCTGGTGGCGGCGGTTCACCGTCAGCCGGGCCCGTCGCCGGGAGCTCCGGGACATGCTGAACCGCGACGACCGAGACCATCTCGGCATCCTCGCTGGCGCGTGCGCAGCAGCCGCCCGTGGGCGGGTCGATCCGGTGCCATCCGGGTCGGCAGGGGGCCGGGCGTTCTGGAAGCTGGCCTTCCGGCTGGCACACGACCGCGACGCCGCCGGCCTCCTCGGGCTCGTTGCGGAACCTCTGCCCGAGCCGCATCCCCGCACGCTGTACAACCTGGCCTGCGTGTGGGCGCAGGCGGGCCACCCCGACAAGGCGCTCGAGAACTTGCGGGCGAGCTTCGAGCACGAGGTCGGCGACGCCCTCGTCCGGCACGTCGCCGAGGCCGAGGAGGACCCGACGCTGCACCCGCTGCGTTCCGACGCGGCGTGCGGAGAGGCGTTCCGTTCGCTGATCGAGGACCTGAGGCGACGGGCGCCGGTTCGCCCGCCTGCGGCGACGGCGGCGCCCGTCACCGCTGACCTCTGGCGGGTCGAGGTGTTCGACGCCTGATGGGGCCGTCTTGGCACCACGGCCCTCATCGGTGACCGGCCGAGTGACTCGGCAAACGGCGCGTTCCACGACCCCGATGCCGCACTGGCGCTCTTGCTCCCAGTCGGTGCCGTCGTGGGAATGGCCGTAGGCACCGGCCGCGCGCTGGCCCTTCGCCGCGCTCCACACGCCATGTCCACGGCCTTCGCGACCGTCGTGATCCTGCCGCTGGCGGTGGTTGTTGCCGGGTGCTGCAGAGCTGGTGGGTGCTCGGCGCCCTCGCCCTGAGCGCGCCGCTGACAGCGCGATGGCTCGTGGCTGGTCGCACGCTCCTCGCTCTCATGGTGCCCGGCCGCTGTCGAGCACCGCCTCGGTGCCGTAACCGGGCCCCCCGGACGGGGCGTCGGTTGACGGCCTGGTCGGCGACGAGCGCGCATTGCGCGGCGCCCGTCCCGAGTCGGAACGCGGGCCGAGCCGTCGTCATCTTGCGTCGGTGGTGGAGCGGCCGGCCGGACCCGCTGTGCGCGTCCGCTCCCGGCCGCGTGGCAAGCGACGTCGGGCGCGCACGACGACGTCGGCGATGTGCGGGGTGCCGGGCGGCGGGTCGATGCGCGGCTCGACCGCGTGCAGCTCGACCGTGAAGTCGTCGCCGAGCAGCCGGACGACGTCGTCAACACCGATGTAGTCGGCCGGGTCGAAGCCCTTCGACTTCATGTGCTCGCGGTGCTCGTCGTTGAGGTCGTGGTAGACGGCGAGCAGCAGCCCGCCAGGGCGCACCGTGTCGAGCAACGTCCGCACGGCGGCCTCGCCGGCCGCCCGGGGCAGCGCCGGGTACTGCATCGACACCAGGTCGAACGAGCGGGCCGCGAACGGTGTCCCCAGGGCGTCCCCGCAGACCCACTCGACCGCGGCCCCGGCCAGCTCGGCAGCCTCCCGCGCCCGGCTGAGGGCCAGCTCGGAGATGTCGATCGCTGTGACGGTCCAGCCGCGCCGCGCGAGCCAGATGGCGTCGGCGCCTTCGCCACAGCCGACGTCGAGCGCCCGGCCCGGGGTGAGGTCGGCGACGTCGGCGACGAGCCGCCCGTTCGGCCGACCGCTCCACATCGCCGCGTCGCGCTCGCTGTACCTCGCGTCCCACTCGGCGGCCTGCGCGCCGAACCGTTGCCCGCCGTGTTCGTGCTCGTGCATGGTCCGCACGGTAGGCCGCCATCCGAGCGATCTGTCGCACCACGACAGTTCCCCGCACGTCGATCTGTACGTCGCGACGCGACCTTCGCGGCCGGTCGGTGCTGGGGTTCGTGGTCCGTGCCTTCTCAACCCTGGATGCGGCCGGTCTCGCACGCCCACATGGCGATCTCGACTCGGTTCCGTGCGCCGAGCTTGCGCATGAGGCTGGCGAGAGGTGGGTCTTGACCGTGCTGATGCTGACGTACAGCTCGTCGGCGATCTCGCTGTTGGTCCGTCCATGGGCGACGAGGATCAATGTCTCCTCCTCGCGGCTGGTGAGGGCCTCGATGGGTTGTGCCGGCGGTGGGCCTGCGTGGATGTCGGCGAAGGCGGCAAGGAGCCGGGCGGTGATGCTGGGGGCGATGAGGGCGTCGCCGCCGGCGGCGGCGTGGATCGCCTGGGTCAGCAGTTCGGGTCCGCAGTCCTTGAGCAGGAAGCCCCTGGCGCCTGCCTTGAGCGCGCCGTGCACGTGCTCGTCGAGGTCGAAGGTGGTGATGACCACGACGGCGAGCGGGTCGTCGACGCCGGGCCCGGCGAGTTGACGGGTGGCCTCGATGCCATCCAGCTCGGGCATGCGGATGTCGAGCAGACAGACGTCAGGCCGCAACCGGCGGGCGAGGTCGACGGCCTCCCGTCCGTCGGCGGCTTGAGCGACGACATCGATGTCGGGCTGGGCTTCGAAAATCATCACAAGCCCCGTCCGCACGATGTGCTGGTCGTCAGCCACGAGTACGCGAACGGTCATGACTCGGTTGCGTTCATGGCTGCACGTGGTGAGGTGGTGCGCATGCCGGCCTTTGGCAGCACTGCATCGACGGACCACCCCCCTTCAGGGCGAGGGCCAGCGCGAAGGACACCGCCGAGGAGGGAGGCGCGTTCGGTCATGCCGAGTAAGCCGAACCCCGACGTGGGGTGGCCGGGCGAGGTCGTTGCACCGTCGTCATGGACCCGCAGGCGGACGACGTCGTCTTCGTCGCTGACGTGGACGGCGACCTGGGTGGCGTTGCGGGCGTGGCGCATGGCGTTGGTGACCGCTTCCTGGGCGATGCGGTGGAGCGCGGCGCTGATCGGTGGGCTGAGGCCCTCCAGATGACCGGTCAGCTGCACGTCGACGCGCAGCCCGCTGTCGGTGTTGCGGGCGAGGCGTGCGATGTCGGCGACGCCCGGTTGCGGGGCGAGGTCAGCCTCGGTCGCGTCGCGCAGGACGGCGACGATGGCTCGCATCTCCTCCAGCGTCCGCGATGCTGCGTCCTCGATCGTCTCGAGCCGAGGCAGATCGGGTCCGCAGGCGGATGGCACGCCGTTCTTCACCGGTCACAGTGACCTCGTCGCCGCAGTGGCGCCACGCCAGGAAGGACCTCGTCATGAACGACCTTCACAACGCCCCACGCACGGACAAGACATTGCGGTGGGGAGGGCGAGCCGGGATCGCAGGCAGCATCCTCATGCTCTTCACGTTCGGCTTCGTTGCCGTGTTCGTGGGCATGGACGTCACGCCTGCGGACTCGCTCATGAGGTTCGCCGACATCCGGGCGGCACGAGCCGTGGAGAACACGCTGTACCTGGCGATCCTGCTCCTGTGGGTGCTCCACTCGCTCGCCCTGCACCAGGCGCTGCGCCGGACCAGCCCGACCCCGGCGCTGTTCGGGACAGTCTGAGCGTTCTGGGCCTGGTCTTGCTCGCCGCGGGAGCGGTGCCCCACGTGGCGACGGCGCCGCTGTTCGACCTCTACCAGGCGCCCGACGCGACGCCGCAGGACCAGACGACCCTCGTGCTGGTCTGGCAAGGCATCGAGGCCGTGTTCGACGCGCTCCTCTACACCGGGCTGGTCATCCTGCCGCTCGCGCTCATGGCCCTCGGCGTCGCCATGCTCGGGACGCCGCACTACGGCAGGCGCATCGGCAAGGCAACGGTCGCGCTCGGAGTGGCCGGACTCGCCGCCGCGGCCGCCGTGCTGTCCGGTGTCCCCGACATGGCCGCTGTCGGTGTGCTCATCCTGTTGGGCTTCCACCTCTGCCTGGGGCGGAAGACCCTCCAAGTGGCCCATGCGCTGAAGCTCGCCCAGCTGGCCGCCGCATGAGCGAACCGTGGAGAAGCCGCCGCATCAACGGCGCCCGATTCGGCAGTCCGCTCGAAAGCCCTTCCGACAGAACGCGGCGAAGGACGCGCTCCGCGACGAACGCTCTGAGCATCCCGAAGGGGCAGTACGGGTGGCGGCAGGGTGGTCGGCAGGCATGTGCACGAGCCTGGCTGATTGGCGGCACGATGCGCCGAGTTGGCGTGGGGGCTTGACGTTACCGGGCGCCGCCGAGGTGCCGTCGAGGTCTACCGACGACCGGAACCGACGCGACCGCGGCCATAGCCGAGCAGGCCCGTCAGCTCGACGGCGGGAAGTCCCCTGCTCCGCTGAGCGAAGTGACGAGCTTCCTGACCCCGTCCTCTTCTCGGCCAGGGGCAACCCCCTGGTAGACGTCGAGGAAGACGGACAGGCTCTTGTGGCCCGACCAGCGCTGACACACCGTGGCGTCGACGCCCTCCCGCAGCCACCAGGAGCACGCGGCATGCCGCAGGTCGTGTCGTCGGAGCCTGGAGAGCTTGGGCTGGCGTGGATCATCCGGCGGCATGTCGGTGCGAGGGGGGAACATCGAGGCGCGAGCCGGCTCCCACACCTCGCGTCCGAACAGCGTCAGATCGAACGGCCGGTCCCGGCGGTGGAAGACCAGGCCTCCGGGTCCGATCCCGAACGAGCGTCGGTGCTCACGAAGCCGATTCACCAGCAACGGGTGGATGGGGACGCGACGGGTCTCGACGATCTCCCGGTCCTTCAGCGGCCCCCACTCGGGGTCCTCGTCGGGGTCGAGCCAACGGGGGGCGACGCGCCGCCGGCTCCGCCGCACGGTCAGCCATCCCGGCGAAGAGTCTTGGGCGAGCTCGACGTCCTCCCAGAGGAGGCCGACCGCCTCGTTCGGCCGCAGCCCACAGAGGGCCATCACTAGGACGTAGCAGGTCACGACGCCGCCCCATGAACCGACCTTGGCGCAGCGATCGGCCAGGGCGAACGCCTGCGGGATGTCGAGGACCACGTCCTTGTCCACCGCCAGACCGGTGCGCATGCTCGCGGAAGCGCCACTCCGGGCCTTCACCTTCTGAGGTGTCTTGACGCCGAGCCAGGGATTGTTCGAGACGCCGACGTCGTCGCGCGCCACCGCCCATGCCCAGCACGCGCGCAGCGGCTGCGTGTACCGCACCAGTGTCGACGGAGCCAGCCGCTTCCTCGGATCTCTCTGGTTCTTCGGACAGACCCGCCACGAAGGCCTCGATCTGGGCGGTCGTCAGCGAGTCGGCGATCGCCGAGTGCCGGCGCAGCCACTCGAGGCCCGACTGCTGGTGTGGCGTCAGCGCCACGTCGTGGTGGGCCGGGACGAAGCTGGCGTGGTCGAGGTAGTCCGACACGGCGACCAGGTCGGCGCCCTCCAGCGCGACGCCCGGCGCCAGCAGGGCACGGCGCGCCCGGTTGAAGGCGGCGGCCGCGAGGATCTTCGTCTTCGGCTCCCAGTCGGGGTGGGCCCAGTAGAACATCCCGGTGAGGGAGAACACGGTGGGTTGCTCGGCCTCGACGGTTGAGCCCCTCACGAACCGCTTGGCCCGGACGTCGAACGGGAGGCCTGCGGCGAAGCCGCGTTCGAGCTCGATCTTCCAGGCCTCGGCGAGCCCTGCACGCTTGAACCGCTTGCAGTACTGGATCCCGTCGGCTCGACCTTTCACGTCCCACCGGGGCTCCCGCCGGTACGCCGGCGTGCCACCGCCGGCTCCGGCGCGAACCCGGCTCGAGGCCTTGCCGATCCAGCACGAGAAGCTGGTCGGTACGAACGGCTCCGGGTACTCGGTACGTGGAATCTCGTGACCCCTCACGGCGTCCAGCGGACCAGTGGTTCGGCTGCGCTGTTGAATCGGAGTTGAAACAGGCTACATGCCCGCTGCGCCAGGTGGTGCCCGCAGGGCATGATCGGGGCCGTCGGACAGCGCAGGTGGCTGGCCGTCGGTCATGGCCAGAAATGGCTTCTTAGCTGGCCTTTTGCCACTCCGGCTGTGTGCGGGCAGCGGTACCCGTCATGGCGTAGACTGACCCGCAAGGAGAGGTGCGAGAGTGGCCGAATCGGA
>JBOGHR010000169.1:0-4146 GCA_050744905.1 Acidimicrobiales bacterium | reverse complement strand
CCCCCGGGCTGGTCGTGACGCCCGACCGGCCGGTCCGCGTCCAGGCCACCACGTCGTCGTCGGGGACCGAGTCCGCCTACCGCAAGGTCGTCGGCGCCGACACCCTCGGCGCCGCCGGCCACACCGGCGCGGGCGTCACCGTGGCCCTCGTCGACACCGGCGTCAGCGCCGTGCCCGACCTGGCCGGGCGCCTGGTCCCCGTGCGCGACGACGTGACCGGCGCCGTGGAGGCGTGCGTGAACCTCTCCGGCGAGGAGAGCTGCGACGACTCCTACGGGCACGGCACCTTCATGGCCGGCATCATCGCCGGCAGCGGCGCGGCGTCGGGCGGGAGGTACGTGGGGATGGCCCCCGGCGCCCGGCTGGTGTCGCTCAAGATCGCCGGGGCCGACGGCGCCGCCGACGTCTCCACCGTGCTGGCCGCCATCCAGTGGGTGGTCTCGTTCAAGGACGACTACGGCATCCGGGTGCTGAACCTGTCGCTCGGCACCGACTCCACCCAGACCTACCGCACCGATCCCCTCAACTACGCGGTGGAGCGGGCGTGGGGCTCGGGCATCGCCGTGGTGGTGGCCGCCGCCAACCTCGGCCCCGCGGCCGGCACCATCTCCAAGCCGGGCGACGACCCGTGGGTGATCACCGTGGGCGCCGTGGACGACCGCGGCACCCCCGGCCTGGGCGACGACCACCTGCCCGACTTCTCCTCGCGCGGCCCCACCGCGGCGGACGGCCTGGCCAAGCCCGACGTGGTCGCCCCCGGCGCCCACGTGGTGTCGCTCGAGGCGCCCGGCAGCTCCATCGCCACCAACGTGCCGACGTCGATGACCGGCGGCTACCGCAAGGGCAGCGGCACGTCCATGGCCGCCGCCGTGGTGTCGGGGGCGGCCGCCCTCCTGGCCGGCGCCGATCCCTCCCTCACGCCCGACCGCCTCAAGTACGCGCTGGCCGCCACCACCCGGGACACCGCGTCCGACGACCCCATGGAGGTCGGCGCCGGCATCGTGCAGGCCGACGACGCCCTGTCGGCCCCCGCCGGCGTGGCCAACCAGGGCCTGGACCGCTCCACCGGCACGGGCAGCCTCGACGCCAGCCGGGGCGACGTCCGGGTGAGCACCGTCGAGTGCGGGCTGCTCGGCTGCGTCCTGGGCACGGTGGTCAGCGGTTCCTACACCGCCCAGCTCCTGCTGTGGGACCCGATCGGCTTCACCACCGGCGACTGGTCCCGGTCCAGCTGGTACGCCTCCTCGTTCTACCTGGCCGGCTGGAACGCCGTCACCTGGGAGGGCTCCAGGTGGCAAGGCTCGCGCTGGCAGGGGTCGAGGTGGCAGGGCATCGAGGACACCACCACCACCTACGGGTCCAGGTGGCAGGGCTCCGACTGGTACGGGGCGTGGGAGTAGACGGCTCGGCGGCTCAACCGAAGCCAGGCGCGGGCCGGGTGCCCCCGTCCGTCGGATGGCTGACCATGGGGCTCGCCACCGCCGCCCTCCTGGCGGCCGGGGCCTCCGCCGCCCTCCGGGGGGCGGGGGCCCAGCCCGGCCTGCCGTTGGCGTCGGTCGCCGCCCTGCTCGCCTGCCTGACGGCGGCCGGCTGCCTCCAGCTGCGCTTCTCCCATCGGGACCACGTCGAGGCGCTCGACCTGTTCGACGCCGTGCTCGCCCCGCTGGTCTTCTTCCTCCCCGGCCCGACGGTCGTCGTCGTGGCCGCCCTGGCCGTGGTGGGCTGCGACGTCATCCTGCGCACGCGCCCGGTGAAGGCCGTCTTCAACGTGGCCCAGTGGACAGCGGCCGCCGGCGCCGGGGCCCTGTGCTACGCCGCCGTCGCCGGCGGCCAGGCGGTGTCGGCCCGCAACCTGGGTGCCCTCGCGCTGGCGATGGGCGTGGTGGGCGTCGTCAACCACCTGGCCATGGTGGCGGTCCTGTCGCTCGTCACCCCCGGCCCGGTGGGCGCCGTGCTGTCCGCGGTCTCGCCCCTCGTCCGCATGGGATGGGTCGTGGCCGGCGCCGTCAACCTCGCCTTCGGCCTGCTCATGGTCACGGCCCTGGCCACGGGCGCGTGGGCCGTCGTGCTCTTCGTCGTCCCGCTGGGGATGCTGCACTGGGCCAGCCGGGGCTACGCCGAGGCCAGGGCCGACCACGCCCGCCTGGGCGGGCTCCAGCGGGCCACCCACGCCCTGGCCGGGCCCATCGACCCCCGTGACGCCATCGGCGAGTTCCTGGCCGAGGTGCGGGACTGCTTCGCCGTCGAGGTGGCCGAGCTGTTGCTCCCCGAGGGCGGCACCTACCGGGTGCAGCGCCTCGCCGGCGACGACCCGGCGGGCGTGCGGTCGTGGGCCCTGCCCGTCCAGGCCCCGTCGCTGGCCGTCGACCTCCTGAACGCCGGCCGGACCACGCGGGTGACGGCCGGCCATCCCGACGAGGCCCTGCGATCGCGCCTGGCCGAGGAGGGCTGGCGGGACTGCCTGGGCGCCCCCCTCGTCGTGCACGGGCTGCCCCAGGGCCTGCTGTGCGTCTACGACCGCACGGGGCTGGAGGGGTTCGAGGCCGGCGAGACGGCGGTGCTGGAGGCGCTGGCCCGAGAGCTGGCCGGCGCCCTGGAGAAGGCAGAGCTGGTGGAGGAGGTCCTCCACCAGGCCCTTCACGACTCGCTCACCGCCCTGCCCAACCGCACCCTGTTCCACCAGCGGGTGCAGCGGGCCATCGCCGCCGCCAGCCACACCGACGCCCGGGTGGCGGTGATGCTCATCGACCTCAACCGCTTCAAGGAGGTCAACGACACCCTCGGCCACCACAACGGCGACCTGCTCCTCCAGGACCTCGGCCGCCGCCTGCGGCACAGCGTGCGGCCCGGCGACACCGTGGCCAGGCTGGGCGGCGACGAGTTCGCCATCGTGGTCCCCAGGGCGGAGGGCGTGGCCGGTGCCGAGCGGGTGGCCGCCCGGGTGCTGCGCTCCCTGGAGGAGCCGTTCTCGCTCAACGACCTCACCCTCGACGTCGACGCCGCCATCGGGATCGCGCTCTACCCCGACCACGGGCGGGACCCGGCCACGCTTCTCCAGCGGGCCGACGTGGCCATGTACGCGGCCAAGGGCGGCCAGGGCGGCTACGAGGTGTACAACCCGGAGAACGACCGCTACAGCCCCGAGCGACTGGCCCTGGTGGGCGAGCTGCGCAGCGCGCCGTCGAACGGCCAGCTCCAGGTGCACTACCAGCCCAAGTCGGACCTCGACAGCGGCCGGGTCACCGGGCTGGAGGCCCTCCTGCGCTGGGAGCATCCCGTCCACGGGACCGTGCCCCCCGACGAGTTCATCCCCATGGCGGAGCAGACGGGCAGCATCCGGGCCCTCACCTCCTTCGTGCTGGAGGAGGCCCTCACCCAGTGCGCCGCCTGGCGCCGGGCCGGCCTGGACGTGGGGATCGCCGTCAACCTCTCCGTGCGCAGCCTGCTCGACCCCGGCCTGCCCGACGAGGTCGGCCGCCTGCTCGCGGGCACCGGCCTGCCGGCCGGGAAGGTCACCCTGGAGCTCACCGAGAGCAGCATGATGGCCGACCCCCAGCGCACCGCCGACGTGCTGGCCCGACTCAACCTCCTCGGCGTGCAGCTGTCCATCGACGACTTCGGCACCGGCTACTCGTCGCTGTCGTACCTGCGCCGCCTCCCGGTGGACGAGATGAAGATCGACAAGTCGTTCGTGATGAGCATGGCCCACGACGACGGCGACGACGTCATCGTGCGCTCCACCGTGGACCTGGGGCACAACCTGGGCCTGCGGGTGGTGGCCGAGGGCGTGGAGGACGAGGCCAGCTGGCGGCGGCTCAGGGCCTTGGGCTGCGACTCGGCCCAGGGCTACTTCCTGAGCCGGCCCCTCCCGGCCGGCGAGGTGGAGGCGCTGGTGGCCCGCCTGGGCCGAGGGCCGCAGGCGGCGGCGACCGGCGCCACGGCGAGCTAGATCCTCGACCTCATTCGTTCGCTTCGCTCACTCCATTCGGTCGAGTTGGATCCGTGCTCCGGCGGGCGAGCGGTGCTCACTGCGGGTCGGTGGCCAGCGGCGGCGGACAGGTCGCCACGCCCGCCGCCCCGGCCGCCGGGAGGCGGCGGGGGCGGACGACGGCGAAGGCACAGAGGAGCACGGCCACGGCGTAGCCC
>JBOGHR010000168.1:0-8469 GCA_050744905.1 Acidimicrobiales bacterium | reverse complement strand
AGGTCGGGGGCCTTGGCCGGCCCCAGGCGCAGCAGGGCCAGGAGGAGCCGGGCCTGGTTGGGGTTGAGCCCCAGGTGCTCGAGCTCGCTGCGCACGTCGTCGGGGATGGGGGCCGCTACGACCTCGCCCGACGAACGGTCGACCACGTCGTCCGCGTCGTCCTGCCTTAGCGATGCCAAGTCGTTGCTCCCGCCCGTTCTGCTTCGGTGCCTGATGAGATGTGCAAGCACCTTACTACGCCGTTGTTTCCATGCCGGGCACACCGCAGGTCCCGCTCCGTGGCAATCCTCGCTCGCCGGTGCGAAGACGATCGCGCCCCGGCCCCGGGGTGCTCCGGCCTGGGGAGAGCGGCCCGCTCTCCCCCCGGATCTAGAGGATGGTGAGGGGAGCCTGGTTCCCGAAGGTGGCCCCCGAGCCGGTGATGCATACTGCGGACTCGTCGTTGGGGCCGTTGGGGATCAGGTTGGACGGCAGGGCGATGGTCTTGGGGCCGCCCGCTCCGTACTGGTTCACGTACAAGCCACCGATCCGCACGCTCACCAGGACGTCGTCGCCGCCCATGCAGTCGACCTGCCAGTCGCGGTCGGGCGTGATGGTGTGGGCCGCGCCGTTGAAGAACCGGATGTCGTACTTCCCCTCAGGGAGCCTGCTCAACGGGCACGGGGACTTCGCCTTGGCCACCTTCACGGTGATGCTGCCCCCGTTGGCGGGGGCGGTGGCGGTTCCCTTCGGGAAGCCGGCGCACCACGACATGTTCTCGTCGTTGCCAACGGCCCTCACCGTGCCGCCGGCACTGCCGGTGACGACGAACTTCCCCCGGAAGATCGTGCAAGCGAAGGCGGTGCTGGCCAGAGCCAGCAAGACCGCGATGACCGCGGTACCAAACACGAGTGACCGGTACTTCGTGGGCGTTTCCACCGAGCATCTCCCTGTTCTGTGTTCAGCGAAACTCATTCCACCACTGCGGCACGCAGATGTCAAGCTTTTTGTAAGAGGGCCAGACTCCGGCACCCAGTCGCCATCATGTGGACGCCCCACGGACGCCGGCCTCGTTGCCCTCCTTCGCGCTGTGGTACTTGGCAGAGCCGTGCGCAAGCCGTGCGCCCCTTCAGTTCTTCGGCCGCTCCCGAACATAGAGATCGGAGTTCATGCCCTTGAGGGCATGCGTCACGTCGTCGTCCCCTCGGAGATAGCAGATCAGCCCGTAATGGCCCGGCGCGAGATCCGCCGCGAACGTCGTTCGCTGTCCTGGGCCGTCCACGGGCAGCATCGCCACGGTCTCCACCGGCCGCCGGTGTGAGGAGCGGAGCTGTTCGTCGAGCGTTCCGGCGAGGCCCTCAGGGAGCCGGACGAGAAGCAGCTCGTGCCCGACGGTGCCGGCGTTGGCCACTCGAAAGATCGCTCTCCCGGTAGGGATCGTCTGGCGGTGGTCGAAGCGGTATTCGTACATTTTCACGTTCACCACCGATGGCGGGGATGGCAGGGGAGCGAGGTGGCGCTGCTCCGAGCAGCCGGTCAGCGCCAGTGCGGCGACGCAGGCGCGCCAGCACCTGTGCCTGGCAGGGTGGCGCCGCCGTCGCTTGCTGCTCACGGCTCTGGGACCTTCGCCGACCGGTTCCTTGCACGACGCCGCCTGAGGGACAGGACGACGAGAGACGGAGCCGCGATCGCACCGGCGGCGACCGCCAGCCAGCTCCTCGAGGCACGACCGGCCGGCTCCGTCGCAGCGGATGGCGCCGGGGGCGGAAAGGCGACCACCGTGGCGAAGACATCCTGCTGCGCCGGGCGCTGTGCGTTGCGGGTGTCGGTCCACGCCGCTATGGCTCGCCTGTCGTCAGATACCAGACCCAGCCGGGAGCCGAACTCCACGAGCCCCTCGGCTGCCGGTCCGGCATAGCGCTGGCCGATGCGGGAGTCCGACGCTCGCGACGCCAGCGTCCTGTTCGGCGAGAATCTCTGTCCCGCGTCGGTCGAGAAGGTGTGGACGACGTGGTTTCGCACGTTGTCGGGATCGTCGCGGCGGTCGTAGAAGACGGCGTCGACGCGGCCGCCGGGTGCCACCGCCAACCGCGGCTGGTACTGGTGGCGCCCGTTGCCGACTGGGTCGTCGTTCAGCCGCAGCGGCTCGGACCAGCGCCATCCACCTTCGCTCGACCGGCGCATGAACACGTCCCAGTCGCCGTTCCGTGCGTCGTGCCAGGCGGCGAAAAGCCGGCCCTGGCCGTCTATGGCCAGTGCAGGCGGCGGCATGGTGAAGATGAGCATGACCCGCTCGGGGGGCACGACCCCGTCGTCGACCACCGTCCCACGCCCGAAGCGCCGGCCGCGGTCCGGCGAGGTCGCGAGCACCAGTGACCACGTGCCCTCCCAGGTCGGGCCCTCCAGCCCTTGGTAGTCGCGCGCATCGTCGCCCAGGTCGTAGTACAGCACGTGCACCGAGTGGTCGGCGCCCAGGGCGAGGGCTGGCGCCACGACGCGCTGGCGGCTGCGGTCGCTCACCTGCACAGGGGTGGAGAAGGTTCGTCCGCCGTCATCCGAGTGGGCGGCCAGGAGCGGGTTGGGCGGGGAGGGCATGGAGCCGAGCGGGGGCTCGGCGCTGGCCGCCAGCCACACCAGGTGGATGCGACCCTGCTGGCCGACACCGGGGTCGACTGCCATGCGGACGGCGAAGCTGTGGGGGCCGAGCACCCTGCGCGGGGCCGAGAACCGTCTGGCCCTGTCGGTGGAGGTGGTCAGGAACACCCCCATCGGGACGTTGCCTCCACCGGCCAGGCCCACGAAGAGGTAGTAGAAGGTCCCGTCAGGACCGAAGGCCACCTCGGGGGCGTAGCACCGGTCGGCACCCTCGGGGAGGTGCGGAACGGGCCGGGCAGGGACGAAGCCGCGCCCACCGTCGCCCGAGACCTGGAGCCCACATCCGAACTCCGGGGCGTCGACACGGTGGGCGAGGGCGACGAACCGCGCGTCGGTCGGATCGACGGCGATGACCGGGGAGTTGCTGGCCACCGGCCGCTGGTAGTCGTTGGCGGTTGCGGGGAAGTCCTCGGCGACGATGGGGCCGACCGCGCCGTCGGCCGGCCGGGACCCGGCCTCCACCGCCCCCCCGGTCGCACCCAGGACCGCCAGGGCGAGTACGGCGACGAGACGAGCCGGTCTCACGCCCCCGTCGTGAGTGGTCCCCGTCCGCCCCGTCCCCGCGGTCGCCCAGAACCGCACGCACGTCGCGCGGTACGGCGAGCCCAACTCACGCGGGCACGACGGTGAAGATGTCCCACAGGGCGCGAGGTCGGTAGGAGTGGCAGACCACATAGGTGCCGGGTGCCAGAGCGTTGGCTCCCACGGGCAGCGTGCCGGTCCCGTGCAGGATCTGGGAGTTGTTCATCCGCTGTCTGCTGCCGGTGTTGGCCACCAGGTCCCCGGTCAAGTCGGTCCCGCCGGCGCCGCAGACATCCTGCAGCGTCTGCGGCGCCGGGCAGCCGGCGGCAGCGCAAGGTGCGTACCGGAGGGCGGGTGTGAACTGCGTCGAGCCCACCTCGTTGGTGCAGCTGCTCGAGATGGTCTGGCAGTGCCCCTCCGCCACCACGGCCACGTCCGCACCGGCCGCCGCCGTGTCGGGCGTGAGCACCAGGATGGTCAGCTCGTGGGAGGCGTCAGGCGACGACGAGTCGGCCTCGACGGCACCGACGACGGAGCCGGGCCCGGGGGCGGCGAGGGCGGCGGCGGCCACCGCAATGGCGGCAGCCCTTCGCCAGACGTGGTGGCCGTCCCTCCTGGTTGTCGTCCGCACTGGCACCACCACACTCCTCGCGCTCGCCGTCATGGCGACCTGGGCGTCCTCGTCGGAGGTCGGCCGCCGGGGGACGCTCGATTCGGCACCCGGTTCGCTCGCCGCCCCAAGGCCATGGTGCTACGTCTTCTGCTTCCAGTTGGTCCCGTAGGTCCAGGTGTCGTCGGCCCGGATCCCGTCCGAACAGGGAGGTCCCGGTGCGGGGCACTCGAAAAAGTGGTTGATGAGGGCGGTGCCGCCGAACAGCACCGACTTCTGGGTGCCGGAGTGGTAGGCCATGGACGCGTCGCGTCGGTGCGGTGGGCGGGTGAGCGGCGCCTGCTGTACCCAGGTCGTTCCGTCCCAGGTCCAGGTGTCGTCGGCCATGTTCTTACCGAAGCCGGGGACGTAGCCGCCGAAGAGCACGACCCGCTGGCGGAGGGCGTCGTAGGCCATCGCCGCACTGGCACGGGCGGGGGGACGGGTGGCCGGGGTCTCCTCGGTCCACTGCGTGCCGTCCCAGGTCCAGGTGTCGCCCAACGGGATTCCGTCGGTGCCATACCCGCCGAACACCACCACCTCCTTGCGCCTGGCGTCGTAGGCCATGGAGGCCCCGCTCCGCGCCGGGGGGCTGACGGCGGGCGCCTGGGGCGTCCACGCCTTGGCCGCGCCGTCCCAGGTCCAGGTGTCGCCCAGCTGCGCGCCGGGCAGCGGCTGGGGCTGCCCCCCGAAGAGCACCACCGTGCCGGTGGGGGGATGGGGGGCCATGCTGGCCGCCCACCGCTGCGGGGGGCTGACCGGCGGCGTCTGCTCGGTCCAGGTGCGGGCCAGCCCGTCCCAGGTCCAGGTCTCCGCCAGCGTCGTGGCATGCGACGTCTGGCTGGACAGGTAGGCCAGGCCCCCGAACAACACCACCGTGCGGCTCACCTTGTCGGTGGCCATGCTGTGGCCCTGGCGGCCACCGGGGCTGGTGGCGGGGGACAGCTTCTTCCACGCCTTGCCGCTCCAGGTCCAGGTGTCGTTGACGGGGGCGTTGGTGGCGCCGGTCATCTCGAAGCCCCCGAAGAGCACCAGCTTGCCGGTGGCCGGGTCGGCGGCAAAGCCGGCCAGGTTGCGGGGGGTGGGCTTGGTGACGGCGAGGGCGGGCCCCGTCCCCGGCCCGGCGGCGGCGAGGGCGGCGGCGGCCACCGCAATGGCGGCGGCCCTTCGCCAAACGTGGTGGCCGTCCCTCCTGGTTGTCGTCCGCACTGGCACCACCACACTCCTCGCTCTCGCCGTCATCGCGACCTGCTCGTCCTCTCCGCTTCGGCATGGCTTTGATCGACCAGTCGCGGTTGCGACCGCGACTGGACGGGCGCCGAATCGCCGACCACCCCGGCGCCGTCCGGGGATCACGTTTTCGGTCACACCACGGTGAAGACGTCCCACATGATGTTGGACTTGTAGTCGTGGCAGACCACGTACTTGCCTCCCGACGTCAGATTGTCGGCATCGGTGGGCATCACCCCGGTCCCGGTGACCACCTGGGTGTTGTTCACCCGCTGCCTGCTGCCGGTGTTCTGCACCTGCGCCGACGAGTCAAGGTCGGTACCGCCGCTGGCGCAGGGGACATCGGCCGGGTCGTGCTCGTGGTTCAGCACCTGCGGCGGGCAACCCGTCGACGCACACGGGGCATAGCGAAGGGCAGGCGTGAATACGGTCGTGCCCTGGTCGTTGGTGCACGAGGTGGTGGCGGCGTCGCAGTAGCCCTCGGCCGTGATGGGCTCATCGGCGGCAGTGCTGCCCGAGTTGGGGGTGATGCGGAATTCGTGGGACGGGTCGGCGGCGGTGACGGTGCACGCCCAACCCACCGAGGCGCCCATCACGACCACTGCCGCCGCTGTCGCCGCGCCCACACCGAGTTGCCGGGCGGTCAATCGAAGATGCATGAGTCCTCCTTGTAGGAACGGGCTAGAGGCCGCTCTGGCCTCACAACACTTCTGTGCGCCGCTCGTCGCCGAGGCGACTGACGGCGAGCGGATGGCTGGTTCGCACCCCCCCTTTCGGTCCACGTAACTCGTGTCCACTCTGGCACCAAGCGATCCACGTCCGCAAGCAACTTGTAAGGGGATCGGACAGAATCTGACGGAATTGGGAGGGCGCACCGTCGTCCGGCGCGCCCTCCCCCCTCACCGGCCGGTGGGGGTGGCCTGTTCGTCGATCAGGTCACCGTGGTGGTGGCGGTCGCCGAGTTGTTGGCGGAGTTGGGATCAGCGGTGGTCGACGACGCGCTGGCGGTGTTGGACGTGCTCACCCCGGCCTCCTTGGCCTTGGCCACCACCGTCACCGTGGCGCTCGACCCGCTCGCCACGCTGCCGAGGGCGCAGGTCACCGTCCCGCCCTTGTTCTCCCCTGAATGGCTGCAGCTGCCCTGCGTCGTCGACACCGACCTGAACTGGGTGTTGGTGCTCAGGGAGTCGCTCAGGGCGACGGTGCTGGCCGAGTCGGGGCCCGCGTTGGCCACCGTGACGGTGTAGGTGATGTCGCTTCCGGCGGTGACCGGGTCGGGCGAGTCGGCGTTGGTGACCGAGACGTCGGCCTGGAACCCGCCGGTGGTGCACGCCGGGTCGGCCGTCCCGAAGGTGTTGCCACGCCACGAGTTGTTGTCGCAGTTGGCGTTGGTGTCCTTCAGGTCGGTGTGGCGGCCGAGGTTGGGGTCGGCCGCCTGGTCGTTGCCCGTGGCCGTGTTGCCCACGATGTCGTTGTCCTGGCCCTGGATGATGATGCCGTACCCGGCGTTCCCGGTCACCTGGTTGGACTGGATCAGGTTGTTGTTTGCCCGCAGGAACGCCCGGATGCCGTCGCCCCTGCGGTGGGTGGCCAGGGCCGAGGTGAACCCATTGGCGGTGATGGTGTTGCTCAGCACGTCGTTGCCCTCAGTGTCGGCGAACAGGGCGACGCCCTCGAGCGCGTTGCCGGTGATCGTGTTGCCCGAGATCGTGGAGTCCCAGCTCCAGTTCTCGATCCGGATGCCACCGGTCTGGCTCGAGACGTTGTTGTCGCTCACCGTGTTTCCGGAGATGACCGTTCCGGTGATCTTGTTGGTGGAGCTTCCCAGGAACACCGAGATGCCGCTGAAGGGCCCGTTGTTGTCGATGGTGTTGTTCAGCACGCTGTTGTTGTCCGACGCCCCTCCCAGGATAGCCACCCCGTCGCCGAAGTCGCCGCCGCCGAGCTCGGACTGGATGTTGTCTCGGAGGGTGAGACCCGAGACCTCGTTGTCCGATGCGCCGTCGAGAACGACGCCAGCGTCGAAGTCGCTGATTATGCCGTTCTTCACCACCACGCCGGAGCGTCCGACGATCCGGACACCGACCCCGACGTCGTTGGCTCCCAAGAGGCCGCTGGTCCCGAAGAGCCGGTGCCCGTTGAGGTCGATCGTGATGTTGTCCGCTCCGACGACGAGGCCGTCGCCAGCGCAAGGCCCAACGTCGGCGTCTAGGCTGGTGTTGGTGGTGATGGTCTGGCCGCAGCTGATGTGCGACGCCGACGCGGTCCCCGCCATCACCGGGCTGATCAGCCCTGCGACCAGGGCAAGGCGCGCGAGCCTTCGAACACGAACGTTCATCTTCTCCCCCTTCGAGAGCCCCTTGTCGGGCACTTCCACCAATACCAAGCATCTCTCCGGCGAAGTGTCAAGCGGTTTGTCGTAAGGTCTTCAGACACATAGCGACCACGAACGTGAGGAGGTGACGAGCCCGGCAGGTGTACGGGCGCGATGGTCGATCCTGCTCTCGCGACGCTTGGAGCCCGTTCGCTGTCGGATGCCCCTACAACGCCCTTGCACTCCTTCCGCAGATATGGTCGACTGTGGGGAGAGCACGCGAAAGGGGCGCATCATGGGGCGGGACACGAGGCGAAGGCTGCTGGTCGGCTCGACGGTGGTGGGGGTGTCGCTGGCGCTGTGCAGCGCCGCTTTCGCGTGCACGGTGTTCAGGGGCAAGTTCACCGTCACCGGCAGCGGCACCAACCCGGGCAAGGTCATCTCGGTGGGCAACAACGCCGGCATGCAGTACTGCCCCGGCTTCCCCACCGGCACGGCCAGCGCCCCCACCAGCGGCGCCACGGTGACGGTGAAGGTGGTGAAGGCCAAGAACTCCTCGTGCCCGCTGAGCCGCCTGCCGGCGAACACCTACGACGTCAACTTCCTCAACGGGCCCGCCCACTTCAAGTCGCCCGACCGCGACTGGCAGCTCGACTGCATGAGCGGCATCGCCGGCCCGGTCAAGATCGGCCAGCTCAAGATCAACCAGTACGGCGCTGGCGGCCCCAAGACGCTGGCCCTACCGTCGGGGCTGGTGGCCAACGGCCCGAACGACGAATCTGCGGTGTGCATCAGCGATGCCGGCGGCGCCTACGGCAACCAGGTGCCCATCACCATCCTGTAGCTCGGCCCCAGCTCGGCCCGACCGGTGCTGTCGGGATGGCTCACAACTTTACTTGACGGTACATCCGGGATGTGCTCAACTAGAAGAGAGGCACGAGGGTGAGGCCTACGGGTGGGGCGGCCAGGCCCCGAAGGGAGCGGCACATGAAGGGTCAGAGACGGACACTCGTTGTGGGCCTGTGCGCCGCCGCCATGGCCGTCGGCGCCGCGAGCGTGGCCTGGGCGTGCACGCCAAACGCCCACGTGGCCGTGGGCCCCGTGGCCGGCGACCCGGGGT
>JBOGHR010000167.1:0-4283 GCA_050744905.1 Acidimicrobiales bacterium | reverse complement strand
CATCAACACGGCGGGCACGACGTGGTCGGCGACCTCGACGCGCGTCGACGTCCCGATCTCGGGCCCGGTGTAGGGCGGGAGGACCGCCCACGCCGCCACCACCAGGCCGGCGACGGGGAGGGCCAGTCTCAGCGACGCACCGCGACCGGCGGCCGGCGCACCGGGGTCGTGGTGCGGGCTGGCGCCGCCGGCGTCCGCCGCCACCTCGCGCTCGGGTGCCACGACGTCGACCTCCTCCCCTCGACCGTTCGCCGCCGGCCGCGACTCTACCGGGCGCCCGCGCCGCCGGCGCCCGGCGGTGGGCGGTCGGGCGGCCCGGCCCGGTTCAACGCCCGGTGCAGGCCTGGTTGGCCGTCGAGAACGAGTTGCCCCTCCACGTGTTCCGGTCGCAGGCCGGGTTGCCGTCCCACAGGTCGAACACCCCGTTGCCGCTGGTGGCATTGCGGACGAGGTCGTTGAGCATGCCCCTCGGGTTCCCCGTCGGGCTCCCCGGCAGGGAGCCGAGGGGGAACCCGGTGCGCCGGCCGACGCTGATGCCGGCGGCCGCGTTGCCCGTCGACCGGTTGTGGTGGACCTGGTTGCGGCTCCCGAACACCCGGATGCCGTCGCCGCGCACGGCGCCCAGGAACCCGTTGGCCTCCACCACGTTGCGGGCCACCACGTTGTCGTCGGCGTCGGCGAACAGCGAGAGGCCGTCGAGCCCGTTGCCGCGGATCGTGTTGCCCATCACAGCGTTCGCCGGGCCCACGCCCGGCTCCAGGCGGATGCCGATGTTGTCGCAGAACCGGGCCCCGGTCTGGCGGTTCACCCGGCAGAAGGCGTTGCCCTCCACCACGTTGCCCATCACCGCGTTGCGCTCCGCGGGCGCCGCCGGGAAGGGGTGGTCGGAGTCGGGCCGCTCGTAGAGGCCGATGCCGGCGAAGGGGCCGTTGTTCACCACCACGTTGCCGGCGATCCGGTTGTCGCTCGACCCCTCGACGGCGATGCCGTCGCCGTAGCGGGTCCCCGGCGCGGGCGGGTGCCCCTCGGAGTGCCCGATGTTGTCGCGCGCCTCGACGCCGGTCACGGCGTTGCCTCCACCGCCCTCGATGACCACGCCGCCGTCGAAGTCCCGCACCGTCCCGTTGGTGACGAGCACGCCCCGCGTCCCCCGCACCAGGATCCCCGCCCCGTCGCCCACCTCGGGCGTCCCGAACACGGTGTGGCCGTTGAGGTCGAGCCGCACGCCGTCGGCTTCGACGACGAGGCCGTGGTCCGGGCACGGGCCGAGGTCGGCGTGCAGCGTCGTGTCGACGGTGATCACCTGGCCGCAGCCGAGGTGGTCCGCCCCGGCGGGCGACACCACGATCAGGCTGGCCAGCACCCCGATCGCGGTCACGAGGGCGCGTCTGGCCGCAGGATGATGCACGAGCTTCCCCCTTGTCCGCCGACAACGACATCCCGCCGCGTCGATCCAGCAGATACTTACCAGGCGCCGGGCGGCGCCGCCACCATCTGCAGCAGTATGTCGGCGGCGCCGGCCGGTCAGGGGCGTGTACGGCGCGGAGCGGGCGTTGACACCGAAACCGCCCTCTGTTACTGATGATGAGGACTGGGGGCGGCGTTGCCCCCCGGCGGCGGCGGCCGGGACCCCGGCGGTCGACTACGGCGAAACGAGATCCCGAGGGGGGCCATGAAGCGCATCTTGAAGCTGGCCGGTGCGACGGCGGTCGCATCCGCCCTGTTCACCGGTACGGCGTACGCCCACTACTGCACGAACGTCAGCAAGAAGGACGGCGCCGGCAACGCCGGCGTCCTCTTCGCCGACGTCTCGAGCGGCGACTTCACCGTGGTTCCCGAGAAGTCGACGGTGAAGATGAACTCCCAGGGCCAGATCACCGGCGGGTTCATGACCCTCCACGTCGACGTCAACGGCGACGGCGCGCACGACATCGCGTTCGAGGACGTGTACGCCCACACCGGCCTGCCCAGCGGGGCGCTGCTGGCCGCCGGCTGCGGCCAGGCCACGGAGACGAACATCCCGTTCTTCCCGGAGGCCTGCCCGCCGACGCCCTGACCGGCCGAGACCACCGGAGAGGGGCGGGCCCTTCGCCTGCCCCTCTCCTCGGCCGGCCGCCCACGGGCTCTCGGCGCCGCCGCCCGCCTGGCGCCCTGGCGAGGGGAAGTACCGCACCGATGGAGCCCGCCACCATGCGGCTCGGTGCCGCCCGAGCCGTCAGCATCCGCATGGCCGCCCGCGGTGGCCGCCCGGCGGTCCCGCCCGCCGGCGCTCGGCTCCGGCCGGTGGCGCCCCGCCGGGCATGAAGCGGGCACTGGCCTTCGGCGCCGTGGCCCTGCTGGTCACCGCCCTGCTGGTCGTCCCGCTCCCCGTGTACGTCATCAGCCCGGGCGACGCCCTGTCCGTCGCCGAGCGGGTCGACCTCGCCCACCCCGAGGACGAGCCCTCGGGCCGCCTCCTCCTCACCACCGTGCGCCTCGGCCGGCCCAGCGCCGTCGGGGCGCTCGTCGCCTGGCTCGACGACGACCGGGCCGTGATCCCCCGCCAGCGGGTGGTGCCCGAGGGCGTCGACGACGCCGAGTACTTCCGCGCCCAGCGGCGGCTCTTCGCCGAGAGCACCCGGCTGGCCGCCGCCGTCGGGCTGCGGGCCGCCGGCTTCGAGGTGACCATCTCCGGCGACGGCGCCCGGGTGGCGGCGGTGCTGCCCGGCAGCCCGGCGGACGGCGAGCTTCGGGAGGGCGACGTGATCGTCGCCGCCGACGGCGCTCGGGTGGGGGTGGCGTCGGACCTCGTCTCGGCCACCTCACGGGCGTCGGCCGGCGACGTCACCACCCTCACCGTGCGCCGCGGCGAGGAGGAGGTGACGGTGCGCATCGAGCTCGAGCAGGTGAGCGACCTGGGCCGCCCCGGGCTGGGAGTGGCGGTGAGCACCGTCGGCCACCGGATCAGCCTGCCCTTCGACGTCGACATCGACCAGGGCCGCATCGGCGGCCCGTCGGCCGGGCTCATGGTCGCCCTGACCGTCTACGAGCTCGCCGACGGCGGCGACCTGACCCGGGGACGGGTCATCGCCGGCACGGGGACCATCGACGCCTCGGGGATGGTCGGCCCCGTCGGCGGCGTCCCCCAGAAGGTGGCGGCAGCCATCGACGACGGCGCCGAGGTGTTCCTCGCCCCCGCCGCGGAGGCGGCCGCCGCCCGCAAGGCGGCGGGAGGCGAGATCCCGGTGGAGGCGGTGGAGACCTTCGACCAGGCCGTCGCCGTGCTGGAGGAGGCGTGAGGGCCGGTCTCAGCTCCTGCGGTACAGCCGGGCGGTGAGGGGCGCGAAGACGCCGGTGAGGACGGCGGCCACGGCGAGGACCACGGCCACGTCGCTCCCCCGGGCGTCGCCCTCCATCAGGCCCCGCGACGCCGTGGCCAGGACGGAGATGGGGTTGACGTCGACGAAGGCCCCGAGGGCCGACGGCAGCGTGTCGCGTTCCACGAAGACGTTGGAGAGGAAGGTGAGGGGGAAGATCCCCATGAACCCGGCGTTCATCACCGCGCTGGGCGAGCGGAGGACCAGCCCCATGGT
The DNA here is from genome assembly GCA_050744905.1 of Acidimicrobiales bacterium. GTDB lineage: Bacteria > Actinomycetota > Acidimicrobiia > Acidimicrobiales > DATLFN01. The sequence continues at coordinate 711 of JBOGHR010000167.1, read as the reverse complement.
CGTGAAGAGCCACGACAGGCCGAAGGCGAAGACGACCACCAACGCCAGCGCCGACACGACCCCGACCACCCCGGCGGCGGGGCGGAAGCCCAGGGCCAGGCCGAGCACGACGATCACGGTGCCGTTGGCCAGGTAGCGGGCGCTGTCGCCCAGCATGGAGCCGAGCAGCGGAGCGCCGCCCCACAGGGGCAGGGACCGGAACCGGTCGACCACCCCCTTGGTCAGGTCGGTGTTGAGGGCGATGCCCGAGTAGACGGTCGTGAACAGCACCGACATCACCAGGATGCCGGGGAGCAGGTAGTCGCGGTACTCGCCGGTGGAGCCGGCGACCGCCCCACCGAAGATGTAGGTGAACATGAGCACGAACATCACCGGGGTGATCGTCACGTCCAGGAGCTGCTCGGGGACGTGCTTGACCTTGAGCATCCCCCGCCAGGCGAAGGTGAGCGCGGCCGAGGCCGGGCCCGCCGGCCGGGGGCGCACCGTCGAGGCGATGGCCCGGCGGACGGCGGCCTCGTCAGCGCCGGGGCCGGTGCCGCCCTGGCTGGTGGCAGGGGCGCTCATACCGCCTCCTCCTCCTCGACGCCGTCGGGCAGCCCGGCGTCGTCCGGGCCGGCAGGACGACCGGTGAGCGCGAGGAACACCTCGTCGAGGCTCGGTTGGGCGAGCGCGAAGGCGGCGACGCCCACCCCCTCGGCGGCCAGCCGGGCG
>JBOGHR010000166.1:0-2041 GCA_050744905.1 Acidimicrobiales bacterium | reverse complement strand
CGTGGTGGCCCGGGCCAGCTCGGCCCGGAGATCGGCGACGGCGGCACGGACGCCTTCCTCCAGGGCGGCGAGGCGCGCCGCGGTGGCCTCGGCCGACGCCAGCACCTCCGTCCGCAGCTCGGCCAGGCCCTGGACCAGGGCGGCCTGGGCCCGGGCCTGCACGCCCTCGTCGCCCTTGGCCCGCCGGATGGACTCCAGCCGCTGGACGTCGGCCAGCTCGGTGATCCGCGACAGCGCGGCCCCCAACCGGTCCTCGACGGCCGCCAGCCGGGCCTCGTCGACCGAGGGCACGGCGAGCGGCTCAGGCACCGGCTCCACCTCGGCCACCTCGGGCACTGGCGCCGGCGTCGCCGGCGCGATGACCACCTCCACTTCGGGTGGCGGCTCCGGCGGAGGGGAAGGCGCGGCCGGCCCTGTTGGGTGACTGGACCCGGACACACCGGAAGCGCGCACGCACTCCTTGCAGATCACCGAGTGGGAGGGACGGTCGAGGTCCGTCGCCGACAGCACGGGAGGGCCGGGCACCTCGTTCCCGCACTTCGAGCACGGCATCAGCCGGTTGAAGTGGGCGGCGTCACCGACCAGGACCAGGCGGACCGACCGGACGTCGTAGACGGCCAGCCCACCCGCGGTCTGGTCCACGAGCTTCGGCCGTTGACGAAGGGTGCGCAGGCCGACCCAGTTGGCCCGCCGCTGCTGTGGCGCCTGACTCGACGGCTCAGCCATGCCACCACGGTAAACGGTTGGGCGACCGCTCGCTGTCCAGGTTGTCCGACTCTCCACGCTGACAGAAGACGAAGCGAGTGTACGGGCGGCACCGGCGAGCGCGGGTGGATGCCCGTTTCCGGAGATGCGCCCCTACGGCGCCCGGGCCAGGACCTCGTTGGAGTTGGCCGACTCCACTCCGGCGACCACGGCCCGGACCACGACGTAGAAGTCGCCGGTCAGGCTGTAGAGGGTGGCGGTGGTGCCGGTGAAGCCCGAGGCCCACAGGAAGTAGCCCGAGCCCGAGGTGCGCGACACGTAGGCCCGGTACTCGCCGGCGCCGGCGACCGGGTTCCACGCCAGCCCCGCGGTCGACGACGTCCGCGACGTAATCGTGAGGCCGGTGGGCGCGGCCGACGACGAGGGCGGCGGCGCGGTTGTCGCCGTGGTGGCCATGGTCGTCGTGGTGGTGGCCGGCGATGGGCCCACGGTGCCGTCGGCCCGGGCCAGGACCTGGTTGGAGTTGGCCGACTCCACTCCACCGACCACGGCCCGGACCACCACGTAGAAGTCCCCGGTGAGGCTGTAGAGGGTGGCGGTGGTGCCGGTGAAGCCCGACGCCCACAGGAAGTAGCCCGACCCCAAGGTGCGCGACACGTAGGCCCGGTACTCGCTTGTCCCGGCCACCGCGTTCCACCGCAGCCCGACGGTCGACGCCGTCCGCGACGTGACGGTGAGACCGGACGGCGCGCCCGAGGACGATGGCGGCGCGGTGGTCGTCGTCGTGGTCGTGGTGGACGGCGACGGGCCGATGGTGCCGTCCGCCCGGGCGTGCACCTGGTTGGAGTTCGGCGACTCGACCCCGTTCACCACCGCCCGCACCACCACGTAGTAGTCCCCGGTCAGGCTGAAGAGGGTGGCCGAGGTGCCGGTGAAGCCGGATGCCCACAGGGAGTACCCCGAACCGGAGGTGGGGGACACGTACGCCCGGTACTCGCTGGCCCCGGCGACCGGGTTCCACGCCAGCCCCGCGGTCGACGACGACCGGGACGTGAGGGTGAGGTCGGTGGGCGCGGTGGTGCTCGACGAACCCGCGTAGCGCACCACGAGCCGCAGCGTGCCCGTCCTGCCCGTCAGGTCGATGGTCTCGTCGGCCGGGTCGAACCCCGCGTGGGCCGCCCCGTTCACGGTCACGCCGGACATGGTAAGGCCGGCCGGCACCCGCACCCGCAGGCTCAACCGTCTGCCCCCCAGCCGGGACGGGACGACGACCTCACCCCGCACCGTCTGGGGATCGGCGGACGGGCGCTCGATCGTGTACGTCACCGGTCCGAAC
>JBOGHR010000165.1:0-4302 GCA_050744905.1 Acidimicrobiales bacterium | reverse complement strand
GCGGAGGGGGCCGCGGCCACCGAGCACCCACCGACGTCGGGGCCCGGGGCGCGGCCAGCTCGCCCGGCAGGCAGCGCCGCCGGCGGCGAAGGCGCTCATCCGCCGACCAGGCGGCGCCGGATGGCGGCCGCGTTCTGGAAGATGCGGATGCCGAGCACGACCACCACGGCGGTGGACAGGTCGGCCGCCAACCGGTCGCCCAGCCAGACCAGGCCGATGGCGAGGGCGGCGTTGGAGACGAACGAGATCACGAAGATGCGGTCGTTGAACGTGTGCTCCAGCGCCGAGCGCACGCCGCCGAGGGTGGCGTCGAGGGCGGCCACGACGGCCAGGGCGACGTACCGGGACAGGTCCTGGGGCACCGTCGGCTGGAGCAGGACGGCCAGCACGGCGCCGACGACCAGCCCGATCAGCGGCAGCATCGCCCTACCGCGGCCGCGCCGACACGATGGCGACGCGGCCCGAGTAGGCCGGCACCTCCACCTCCCGCTGGGACACCCGGAAGCCCAGCCCGAACAGGCCGGTCCACCGGCGGAACCGGCGGGCGATCTCGCTCTGCTCGAACGCCCGGCGGTCGGCGCCGATGGCCGACACCCGGTAGGGCGGGCTGAGGGGGCGGAAGTTCACGACGATCGTGTCGCCGGCGTTGCGGATGGGCGTGGTCGCCACCAGCCGGCTGTCGTTGACGGCGACCGCCTCGGCGCCCGCGGCGAACAGGGCGTTCACCACCAGCTGGAGGTCGGCGTCGTGGATGCGGAAGGCGCCGGCGTCGGGGTCGGCGCTCGAGCTGCGGGGCGAGTCGCTCAGCTCCACCTCGAGGCCGCGTCCCCGCAGGGCCACGGTGCCGGCCTGGAGGGCGAGGTCGGCCATGCGCTCGCCCTCTGCCCGGTCGCGCTGGTTGCGGGCGATGGCGTCGCGCCGGGCGGCGTCGACCTCGTCGCGCAGGGTCGACACGGCCCGGTCCTGCTCGGCCACCAGGTCGCGCCGTTCGTCGATCAGGGCGATCAGCTCCGCCTTGCGGGGGGCGTCGGCGCGCCGGGCCTGGCCCACCGAGGACACCGCCGTCACCAGCAGGAACCCGAGGACGGCCGACGCCGCCGTCAGCACCAGGGTGGAGCGTCGGCGCACGCCCCCATTGTCGCCTGCCCGGGCCCCGCCCAGGGCGCAACCGCTCAGGGCAGCAGCTGGCGGATCCGGCGGGCGAAGTCCTGGGCGCGCGAGCGGGCCTCCCCCGCCGTGCCGCCCTCGGCCCACACGTGTGTGAGGGGCTCCTCGGGGTCGGGCAGCACCAGGGCCCAGCCGTCGTCGTAGACGATCTTCACCCCGTCGATCAGCACCAGCTCGGAGTCCTTCTGGCGCTCCACGATGGTGCGCATGACCATGCCCTTCTGCTCCCACGGCGTGGCGACGCTCTGGTGGGCGATGTGGACCCGGGGCGACTGGCCCACCACCTTGGACAGGCGCAGGCCGGTGGAGGCCAGCATCGACAGCAGGTTGACGAGCGTCGCCACCGCGTCGTAGGCGGGGAGGAAGGCGGGGAAGATGTAGCCGCCGTCCTGGCCGGCGGCGAAGTGGACGCCGGCGGTGGAGGCCACCTCCATCAGGTGCGAGGCCGACAGCTTGGTCCAGACGATCTCGCCGCCCCCCCGCTGGCACAGCTCCTCGGCGCCCTTGCCCACCGAGACGGGCACGGCCACGCGGGCCTTGTCGGTGGTCTGGAGCACGAGGGCGAGCAGGACGAGCAGCGCGGTGTCGTCGGTCAGCACCTGGCCGCCGTCGTCGATGATCGTCACCCGCTCGCCGTCGGGGTGGACAACGGCGCCCAGGTGGGCGCCCGACGCCCGGACCAGCTCGCTCACCCGCCGGGCGTGGGCGTCGACCTCGAAGGCGGCCGCCCGCGCCGTCGACGCGTAGGGGTTGACGGTGAGCACCTCGGCGCCCAGCTTGGCCAGGACGTTGGGCATGACGAAGCTGGCCGAGCCGTAGGCGTAGTCCAGGACGACCTTGAACCCGAAGGCACGGATGGCGTCGGTGTCGACGGTGGACATCATGACGTCGGTGTAGTGCTCGAGGTAGCGGGCGGGGAAGCCGATGTCGCCGATCTCGGCGGCCATCGCCCGCCGGAACTCCTCGCGGTGGTAGAGGCGCTCGATCTTGCGCTGCGCCCCCGCCGCGATGTCGATCCCCTCGGTGTCGAAGAACCGCAGGACCACCGACTGGGGATCGCCCGGGGCCAGCCGGACGGTGACGCCGCCGTCGCTGCGGATGGACCGCACGCGGAAGCGGGTGACGGGCACGGTCGCCACCTCCAGGTCCTCCACGTTGACCCCGGCGGCGGTGAGGCCGACCATGACGGCCCGCTTCAGCGCCCTCGCCGCCCGGCTGGAGTCGCGCGAGGTGGTGACCGTGCAGCCCTTCTTCAGCGTGGTGGCGTAGGCCATGGCGACCCGCACCGCCAGCTCCGGGGTGATGTCCACGTTGGCCAGGCCGCCCACGCCCAGGCGCCCGAACAGGTGGCGGGCGCCGCGGGACTCCCAGATGATCGAGCTGTTCACGACCGCACCGGCCTCGACGATCTTGAACGGGTAGACCTTCACGCCCGGGTTGATGACGGCGTGCTCGCCGACCAGGCACTCCTCGCCAAGGACCACCCCCTCCTCGCAGCGCACGCCCCGGCGCAGGTCGCTCGACCGCCCGACCAGGGTCCCGCGCAGGCGCACCTGGGGCCCGAGGTACCCGTTGTCGTGGACTACGGTGCGCTCCAGGTAGGCGTTGGCGGCGACCCGCACGTTGGAGCCGAGCACGGTGTACTCGGCCAGGTGGGCGCCCTCCTCGACCTTGCAGTAGTCGCCGATGACGACCGGCCCGTCCAGCTTGGCGCCCGGGTCGACCTCGGCCCCCTCGCCCAGCCACACGCCCTCGCCCAGGCGGAAGCCGGCGACGTCGGCGTCGACCTTGCCGTCGAGCACGTCGTGGTGGGCCTGGAGGTAGGCCTCCAGCGTGCCGACGTCCTCCCAGTAGCCCTCGGCCACGAAGCCGTACAGCGGCTTGCCCGCCTCGAGCAGGGCCGGGAACACCTCCTCGGACCAGTCCACCTTGCCGTCGGGCACGTGGTCGAAGATCTCCGGCTGGAGGACGTAGATGCCGGTGTTGACGGTGTCGCTGAACACCTGCCCCCAGGTGGGCTTCTCGAGGAAGCGCTCGATGGTGCCGTCCTCGCGGGTGATGACGATGCCGAAGTCCAGCGGGTTCTCCATGGCCTTGAGGCCGATCGTCGCCAGGGCCCCCCGCTCCTCGTGGAAGGCGATGATGGCCGACAAATCGATGTCGGTGAGGACGTCGCCCGAGATCACCAGGAACGGCTCGCCCAGCTCGTCCCTGGCGTTGCGCACCGAGCCGGCGGTGCCGAGCGGGGACTCCTCGGTGGCGTAGGACAGCTTGACGCCGAACTCGCTGCCGTCGCCGAAGTAGGTCCGGATGGCGTGGGGCATGAACGCCACCGTCACCACGATGTCGTCGAGGCCGTGCTCCTTCAGCAGCCGGATGACGTGCTCCATCATCGGCCGGTTGGCCAACGGGAGCATGGGCTTGGGCTGGTTGGACGTGAGGGGGCGCAGGCGGGTCCCCTCGCCGCCGGCCATGATGACGGCTTTCACGCCGTCACCCTAGCGTCGAAGGCCCGGCGCTCCGGGGGGCCCGGGCCCGCTCCAGTGCCCGCCGGGCGGCCGGCAGGTAGGCGGCCGCCGCCCAGTAGCTGAGCACCAGCCCGGGGACCACGGTGAGCCAGGCCAGGGGCCGGGCCACGTCGTGCCACGGCGCCCCGCCGTCGGGGTTGGCGGCCAGGAACAGGGGGAAGGCGACCATCTGCAGGAGGGTGCCGGCCTTGCCCACCAGCTTGACGTCCACCACGTCCCGGGCGCCCAGGGCGGCCAGGCAGAGCACCCCGAGGCCGACGGCGACCTCCCGGGTGATCGCCAGGGCGCCGACCCAGCGGGGCATCGAGCCGTCGATGAGCAGGGCGACGACGCCCACGCCCAGCAGGACGCGGTCGGCGGTGGGGTCGAGGAGCCGCCCGAGGCGCGACTCCTGGTGGAGGTGGCGGGCGATCCAGCCGTCGGCGAAGTCGGTGATCCCCAGGGCGGCCAGCAGCAGCCCGGCGGCGTAGCGGTCCCGGCGCCCGAAGAGCAGCCAGAGGAACACCGGCACGCACAGCAGCCGCCCGACCGACAGGGCGTTGGGCACGGTGAGGATGCGGTCGTCGCCCCCACCTGACATGGCCGGAGTCTACGGGCGGGGGGCCGG
>JBOGHR010000164.1:0-5692 GCA_050744905.1 Acidimicrobiales bacterium | reverse complement strand
GCGGAGACCCTCGTGGCCCCTGAAAGCCGTTCCGAGCAGGTGGTGACCGAGCACGTGATGCCGACGCTACCGTGGCTGCGCGCTCAGCCCCCGTAGCTCAGATGGATAGAGCGGCTGCCTTCTAAGCAGCGGGTCGTGGGTTCGAGTCCTACCGGGGGCGCAAACACCGTCTGAGCTGGACGTTCTTGGTCAGCACTCAGAAATTACCTCTAGCAGTACGCTTCTGCAACGGATAACTTTGCCAGTATGACTGGTGAGTTCTCCTCCCTCGTTGACTCCTGGCGGCGGGATCTCCGGGCACGGAACCTCGCCCCCAAGACGATCAAGACCTACGGCGAGTCCGCCGACCAGCTCTCGGTGTGGCTCGAGGACGAGCACCAGGTGGCCGAGCCCGGCGACGTGGAGCGGGACCACATCCGGGGCTTCATCTCGCACCTTCTCGACACCAAGTCGCCGGCGACGGCGAGCGTCCGGTTCCGGGCGCTCCAGCAGCTCTTCAACTGGCTGGTCGACGAGGGCGAGATCGACACGTCGCCGATGGACCGGATGAAGCCGCCCACCATTCCCGAGCAGACGACCCCGGTCCTGACACCCGATAACGCGCGCGCTCTCTTGAGGAAGTGCTCGGGCCGGGGGTACGTCGACGTTCGAGACACCGCTGTCATCCGCCTCTTCCTCGACACTGGGATGCGTCTGGACGAATTGTCGAGCCTGAAGGTTGAGGACGTCGATCTGGACCAGAACGTCGCCTACGTCGTCGGCAAGGGTCGCCGGCCCCGGGCCTGCCCATTCGGGAACAAGACCCCCCAGGCGCTGGACCGGTACATACGCCAGCGGAACAGGCAGAAGCGTTCCGACCTTCCGCACCTGTGGCTCGGCGTGAACGGCCGGCCCGGCATGACCGACAATGGCATCGGACAGATGATCCGGAAACGGGGGGCGGATGCCGGCATTCCGGACCTGCACCCCCACATGTTCCGGCACACCTTCGCCCACGAGTGGCGGCTGGCGGGCGGCGACGACGACTCGCTCATGCGCCTGGTCGGCTGGAAGTCCCGCCAGATGCTCCACCGCTACGGTGCTTCTGCCGCGGACGCCCGTGCCCGCGAGGCTCACAAGCGCCTGATGCTCGGCGACCGCATATGAGAGGCGCGGGGTGGCTTGGGGGAGCCGGAATCCGCACGGCATCTGATGGCGGCTTCCCACCACTCACTTGACGCCCAGGCCACGGCAGACGAAGCAGCGCATCTCTTGACCGGCATAGATCAACGCGCCTCGTTCGTCGGCTTCATGCCGAGCCTGCTTGTCGGCGTAGGTGAGCGCATGGTCGAGGCACGTGTCCTCACCTGGCCCCCAGCACACGCCGATCACGTCGGCGTCGGGCATCCCCCGCTCAGCCAGGTCGCCGACCGAGACGGTCACCACGAGCGAACCGTCGTCGCGATAGAAGGCGATCCCGTCCTTGACGGTTGCGATGTCCTGCGTGGCGTCGCGGTAGCCCGCCCGATGAGCAGCGGCGGCGAACTCCCGCATGGCGGCGAGGAAGTTGTCGTCCTTGCCGGCGATCGTCAGGACGACCGCGTGCGCATAGACCGACAGCTCTGCCATGTCGACGATGCGGGCCGCCTCCATGATCGAGAAGTAGTTGTCGTGCTGCTCGTCTGACACTTGGTGAACCATTCGTCTCCTCCACCTTGGTGGTTGGTCACGAAGCCCGCTTCCGCCGGCGGGCCTGGGCGGACTTGAGGGCGAGGCGGGTCATGTGCGCTTTCTTCGCCTGCTCCGCGCGCAGCGCCCGCTCCGTCGGATCGAGCACGCCCTCGGGATCGACCTGGCGCTCAAAGCGCTCCACGGCCGCCTTGCGGGCGGGAGCCGTCCGAGCCAAGCGATCGCTCGTATTCGCCCATGAGGCGTGGGCGGCCATGCGAGCTCGCAGGATTCGCTCCGACGGGCTGAGGGTGGTTTCCGGCTTGCGGCGGCGGTTCGGTCGTGATGTGCCGGTCATGTATCACTAGGCCGTTTTCGCCCTCGGAATCTCGCAAATGCCGGACGTGAAATCCGTCACACCGAACAGACGTAGGCCCAGCTAGTCGTCCTGGCCTCGCCTCTTCAGCCGGCCTCGCCGGCCGGAAGATGCAAGATTCCTGACGCCTGAACGGCCTAGTGGGCCGTGAAGGCAACGCGGAAGAGGCTTGCAAGCGGAGCTTGCGGGACGGCGCCGCCAGCGGCGCCGTGTACGCCATCCGTCCCCCGGCTGGCACCGTGGGGCGCCCGATCGAGCCTGCGGTGGACCCAGACTGACGTCGCGTCCGTCCCGAGGGGACGGCCGTAGTGGCCTGGTTCCGGCGCATGGGCGCCGACTCGGTCGACTACCACCGCCAGACGGTCGTCGGCCGGGAGGACGACCACCCCGGCCGCGCGCTCGCCTACTACGGCTCCCGTGGCGAGACACCGCTGCGCTGGGGCGGCGCCCTCGCCGTGCGGCTAGGCCTCGAAGGCGAGGTCACGCCGGAGGCGTACGAGGCCGCCTTCGGCCCCGGCGGGTTCCGGGACCCGGTGACCGGCGAGCGTCTTGTCAACACCAAGCGGCCGGGGTTCGAGTTGGTGTTCTCGGTGCACAAGTCCGTCGCCACCCTCGGCCTCATCGACCGGGCGGACGACATGCACGCCATCCTGGACACCACCACCCAGGCGGCCCTGGGGTATATGGACCCGTGGATGCAGGAACGCGGCGGGCGACGAGGCGTCGCTGCTCGACGAACACCGACTACCGGGTTGGCCTACGCGCTGACCCGTCATGCGACCTCTCGGGAGGGCGACCCCCATCCGCACGACCACGCCCTGATCACCAACCTGACAGAGATGCGCGACAGCAAGGGGGGTTGGAAGGCTCTCGACTCCGCGGCGCTACGGGAGATCTTCGAGGCTGCCACCTACGTCGGGCACCTGTACGGCGCCGCCAAGGCCATCGAGTTGGGCTACGGCATCGCCCCCGACGGCGGCAAGAACGGCCGTGGCCGGCACTGGCGCCTCGCCGGCTGCGCGGAGAAGGTGTACCGGAACTTCTCCAAGCGCGCCGACCAGATCGGCGACTTCATGGAGGAGCGGGGCTACAAGTCCAACCGGGCCGAGCGCGTCGCCGCCCGAGCTACCCGCAAGCACAAGCGCCACACCGGCCCGGACGAGCTGATGCCCCACTGGCACGCCCAGATGCGCGAGATCGGCGTCACGCCGGAGGAGCATGCCGCCGCCATCGACGCCGCCGGCTGGCCCGGCGGGCTTCTTCCCGACATGACCGACGACGAGATCGACACGCTGGCCGAGAGGGTCCTCGCGGCGGATGGCGAGTTTATGAAGCGCCACAAGGTCTTCGGCCGGTTCCGGCTGGTCGCCGAGGTCGCCCCAGCCCTCTACGGCCGGGACCCGGCCCAGCTCGACTACGCGCTGGATCGGATCCTGCGCTCCAAACTCGTCGTCCCCCTGGTCGGCATCGAAGGCGCCTACGAGCAGGCGTACGCCACCGCCGAGGTGCTGGCCACCGAGCAAGGCATCGCCCGACGGGTTGAGCGCATGATCGACCAGCCCGGCGCCGCAGTCGACACCGAGACCGTCGACGCAGCGATGGATGCCAAGGAGGCCGAGATCGGCCGGACCCTCACCACCGGCCAACGCCGCACTGTCGAAGCCGTCTGCCGCTCCGGCCGAGCCGTGGACGTGATCGTCGGCGTCGCCGGAGCGGGCAAGACCACCGCCATCGACGCCGTCGCCTCTGCGCTCGAGGACGCCGGCTACACAGTGCACGGGACCTCAACCAGCGGTCAGGCCGCCCGCACGCTCTCCGACGCGGCTGGCATCGAAGCCCGCACGCTCCGCTCGCTGCTCTGGCGGCTCGACCATGGCCAGATCACCCTCAGCCAGCGCTCGGTCGTTGTGCTCGACGAGGCTGGCATGACCACCGACGCCGACCTGCTGCGACTCGTCACTGGTGTCGAACGAGCGGGAGCCAAGCTCGTGATCATCGGCGACCACCGCCAGGTCTCCGCCGTCGGCCCCGGCGGCGCGCTCGACGCCATGCTCGAACGCCACCCCGAGATCCTCACCGTGCTGGACGAGAACGTCCGCCAGCACGACCCCGCCGAACGCCGGGCGCTGGCCGAGCTGAGGGGAGGGTCGGTCGAACGAGCCGTGGACTGGTACGCGCGCAACCACCGCACCCAGATCGCCGCCACCCGCACCGAGGCCCTCGCCGAAATGGTCGACGCCTGGGCCACCGACACCCAGGCCGGCCACCGCACCGCGCTGCTTGCCTGGCGCCGCGAAGATGTGCGAGACCTGAACCGACTCGCCCGAGCCCGTGCCGACGAACTCGGCTGGCTCACCGGCGACGACCTTGAGGCCCCCGGCGGACGCCGCTACACCGTCGGCGACCGCGTCGTTCTTCTCGCGCCCAACAACCCGAAGGACCTGCGCACCAGCGAACAGGCCATGGTGGCCGCCGTCGACCACCACCGGCAGACGCTGACCCTGCGCCTGGAAGACGCTCGGCTGGTCACCCTCACCGGTGAGGAGATCGACGCCAACCACGTGGACCACGGTTACGCGCTCACCGTCCATCGCGCCCAGGGCGCCACCTACGACCGCGTGCACGGCTTCGCCGACGGCGGTGGCCGGGAGCTCGGTTACGTCGAGATGTCCCGCGCCGGGGATCGCACGACACTCCACGCCGTTGCCGACGACCTCGACCAAGCTATCGAGGACGTCACCGTCGACTGGTCCACCGAACGCCGCCAACGCTGGGTCACCCGGACTGCGGCACCCGGCCGAGACACCAGCATCCAGCCCGCCCCGGTCGACGTGGAGGCCCAGCGCACCGCCCTCGTTGCCGAACTGAAGGCGCTCACCAGCGACGCACCGCCTGACGTCACCGACGAGCTGACGACCGTACAGAAGCGTCTCTTGGCCCTGCACGAGAACCGGCGCCGCCTGCTCGACGGCACCGGCCGCTGGCGGCACACGCCCGCCGGCCATGCCGCCCGGCGGCTTGTGCAGGCCCGCGCTGCCCGCCAGCACGCTCAGGTCGAAGCCAGTCGTTCAGACCTCACCCGGCGAGAGCGCCGACGCTGGCGGCAGGAAGCGCAGCAGCTCGCCATCGACGAAGCCGCAGCGCAAGCTCAATGGGGCAAGACAGGCGAGCCGATCGCCAGGCGGCTCGACAGCGACATCGCCGACGCCGAGACAAGGCTCGAGGGCCTGCGCCGCCACGCCCAGCGCCGCCACCTCTGGCTCACCACCCACCAAGACCGCGCCCGCCGCATCCAGGCCGTTGAGCGAGCTCTGCGTCGGCTCGACGAGCCAGCGCCCGCCGACATGCCGAATCAGCCTCGCGGCATAGACCAACCTGCGGGCCGTCGCCCGCCTGAGCAGGGCGACGGTTTGTCGTTGTGACCGGAGGTCGGGGGGCCAACACGAGCGCTGCAGCAGATCACGCTGGTCGCCGTTGGTCCCAGGATCGCGAGCCCGTGTCCTCACGATGCTCGGTGACTTCGAGCCTGGGTGGCGTCCGTTGTCGTAACCCGCTTCGGTCGGACTTCGGCGATCGGCCACACTCGACGACATGGACGGTGCTTCGGGGTCGGCGACCACCGATCGCCGCCTGTGCTGGTGGCCGTCATCGCGGGATCAGCGCGGCCGG
>JBOGHR010000163.1:0-1927 GCA_050744905.1 Acidimicrobiales bacterium | reverse complement strand
CCGCCACCGGGCCCCAGCCCGCCGCTCCGGCGACGCCCGCCCAGCCGGTCGCCCTGCGGTCGGCGGCCATCGGCGGCATCGACCACCGCGCCAGCGGCACCGCCGTGCTCTACCGCCAGCCGGACGGGACCTACGTCGTGGGGCTGGAGGGCATCGACATCCAGCCCGGTCCCGACTACGACCTGTACGTCGTGCCCGGCCCCGGGCGCGAGGAGCCGGGTGGCGGCGTGGGCCTGGGCGACCTGCGAGGCAACAAGGGCACCCAGTTCTACCCGGCGCCGCCCGGGACGGAGCTGGGGGTGGGGGAGTGGACGGTGCTGGTGTGGTGCGAGGCGTTCGACGTGCCCATCGCCGCCGCCTCGCTGGCGTGACCCGGCAGGCGCGACCAGTGCCCTGGCCAGGGCCGTGCCTCCCCGCCCGTCGGCCGCGCCTCGCCCCCCGTCGCCCATTGCCCGCCGCCCGTCGGCCACCGGTCGCCGCCCGTGGGGGGCGAGTCCCGTCCCGGCCACGGCTTCGGCGATCCCAACCACGGTCACACCGGCCCGCCCGGCCCCGCCGGTCCCCGCCGCTGAGCGGCGCCGGTGGCTCCCTTCAGCCTTCTGGCGGCGGCTTGCGGGCCCGGCTGGGGGCGACCCGGGGCGGCTCGTTGGGCTGCTTGGGGTACACCGGCGGCCACGGGGCGTCCATGAGCCCGGCCGCCAGGTCCCGGTCGTACATGGCCAGCAGCGGGTCGATGGCCTGCGGCCGCTCGTACATGCCGGCCCACGGGTCCCCGTCCCGGGCCACCCGCTCGGCCACCACGGGGATGGTGAGGCGGTCGGGGTGGAACGCGGCGTCCAGCTCGTCCCAGGCGAACGGCGTCGACACCTGGGCGCCTGGGCGGGCGCGGACGCACCAGGCGCCGAACACGGTCTTGTGGGGAGCGTTCTGGTTGAAGTCCACGAACACCCGCCGGCCCCGCTCCTCCTTCCACCAGGCGGCGGTGAGCAGGTCGGGGCACCGCCGCTCGAGCTCGCGGGCCAGCGCCACGGCGGCCGCCCGCACCGCGTAGCTGTCCCAGCGGGGCTCCAGGCGCAGGTACACGTGGATCCCCCGGTTCCCTGTGGTCTTGGGCCACCCGACCAGGCCCAGCTCGCCCAGCAGGTCGCGGACCTCGAAGGCGGCCTGGCGGACCATGGGGAACTCGACGCCCGGCGTGGGGTCGAGGTCGATGCGCAGCTCGTCGGCCACCTGGGGCGAGCCGACCCGGGTGGGCCACACGTGGAAGCCCAGACAGCCGATGTTGACCGCCCACGCCACGTGGGCCAGGTCGGCGGCCACCAGGGCATCGGAGTGGGTCCCGTTGGGGGTGCTCACGTCGGCTGTCCGGAGCCACGGCGGCCGGGCCGACGGGACCCGCTTCTGGAAGAACGAGCTGCCGCCGGCGCCCTCCGGGAAGCGCTGGAGGAGGACGGGGCGGCCCCCCATGGCGGCGAGGAGGGGGCCGCCGACCGCCCGGTAGAACTCGACCAGCTCCAGCTTGGTCTGGCCCAGTTCGGCGAAGAAGACCTTCCCGGGGTTGGAGATCGTCACCTCGTGCCCGTCGAGGACCAGGGTGACGTCGCCGCCGGCGCTCATGCGCTGAGCTCCTGCTGGAGCGGGGTGGGGAACCGGGGCCGAACCACCGCGCCCGCGGCGTCGAGCCACGCCTGGAGCCGGGCCGCCTCGGCCTCGACCGCCGCCCGGCCGTCGGCCCCGACGTCGACCAGCACCCGGGTGGCGACCTCCCCGGTCGGGCGCTGGGCCCAGCCGCCGACGATGCGCCCGGAGAGCCAGATGGCGGGGCCGGCGTTGCCGTTGCGGTCGAACAGGGCAGCGGCGAGGTCGCCCAGGTACCACGAGCGCTCCTTCCACCCCATCGTCGTCGGGTCGAGGCACGGCACCAGGG
>JBOGHR010000162.1:0-5306 GCA_050744905.1 Acidimicrobiales bacterium | reverse complement strand
CGGCGCCGGCGGCGAGCACGTCGACGGCCTCGACGGCGCCGTCGACCCACACCGGGCGGATCTCCTCGACCTCCACGCCGTACGTCACGTAGTCGCCGACCCTGGCGGCCGCCCACTCCAGATAGTCATGGAACTCGATCCGCAACGGATAGAGGCTCTTGTTGTTGATGAAGTCGAGCAGGCGGCCGTTCCAGTGCAGGTACGACAGGAAGCCGTACGGGCTCGACGGGTTGCGGAGCGTCACCAGGTCCTTGATGAAGCAGACCTGCATCGTGGCGTCCTCGATCAGCATGCCCCGATGCCACCCGAAGGCGGGCTGGCGCTCGAGGAACGTCGCCGACACCGGGGTGCCCGGGGGCCGCTCGTTGTGCTCCTCCACGGCGATGGCAAGGGCGAGGTTCGACGGACCGAAGCCGACGCCGACCACATCCCCGACCGGCAGGTCTCCGTCCAGTCCTGTCTGCGACATTCGCCCTCGCCCTCCGCTGGTAGGAACCACGACCTCGAACTAGTTAGGTCGTCCTATGCCCTGTTCTTAGGCGACCCTAACAGCCAGCGTCCGGTGGTGTCCACCCAAACCCCGAAACGGTCGAACCTCCGGCCGGAGCCGGCTCGGCGAGCAGGGCCGCCCCATGGAGCTCGACCACCTGGGGCGCGGCCTCGCCGAGGAACGCCACGGACGCGGCGTAGCCCTCCCGCTCGGCGAGGTCGTGCAGCCGGACGGGGCCCGGCGTCCAGGGCGGCCCGCTCGACAGCACCGCCGCCGACGCTCGTGGCGACGACACCGTCAGCGCGCCGGGCGGGACCGCCAGCCCGTCGCCGGACGCCTTCAGCGCCGCCTCCTTTCGGACCCAGTAGCGGACCGCGGCAGCGGGGCGTTCTGCTGGCGGGAGGCAGGCGACCACCCGGCGTTCGACGTCGGTGAGCACCTCGGCGACGCCGGCCAGCTCGACGGCCGAGGGCTCGATGCGCTCGACGTCGACCCCGACCGGCGTTCCCACCGTGGCCGCCACGACCGCCCAATCGCCCGAGTGGGAGAGGGAGAACTCGACATCCCCGCCTCGGGCGTCGAGGAGGGCCGGCTTGCCGTGGGGGCCACCGCATCGGGGGCAGGCGGCCACGAAGCGCAGATCCGCCGCCGCGGTGCCGACGTAGCGCCCCAGGACCCGCCGAGCGAGGACGTGGGCGGCGACGTACCGGCGCCGGTCGGCCTCGAAGGCGAGGTGGTCGACACGGGTGCGCTCGGCGCTGCCGAGGACGTCCCGCCAGTCCGGCGGCACCGTCGTCGCCCGGGCCCACCAGACGTGACAGGCACCCGGCCGGAGCAGCGGTCCTGGCGGTCGGGGTCTCACGGTTGCGACGTCAGGTATCCACCCATCGTCGGGAAGTAGTCGGTCGCCTCGTGCTCCCGGTCGTCGTCGGTCCGCACCCGTTCGATGACCAGGCCGTGGTTGCGCCCGCGACGGGCGTCGCTGCCGGCCACGATCGCCACACCGTTCGCCTCGCGGATGAAGACGCGCCCGGGGGTGCCGCCGTAGCGCCCCCGCGAGACCGAGGCCGACAGCACCCGGATCCGCTCACCGCGGTGGAAGGTGAACGCGTTCGGATAGGGATCGGACTGCGCCCGGACGAGGTTGGCGATGTCCGCCGCCGGCCAGCCCCAGTCGATCCGGCTGTCCTCCACCGACCGCTTGTGGAAGAAGCTCGCCCGCGACATGTCCTGGCTCCTCCAGTCCCGTCGCCCGCTGGCGATGAGGCCGAGCGAGTCCAGGGTGATGGGACCGAACAACTCGAGGGTCCGGTGGAACAGGTCGGTGGCGGTGTCGGAGGGCCCCACGGCGACCGAGCGCTGCAGCACGATCTCGCCGCGGTCCAGATCGGCGTCCATCATGTGCGTGGTGACTCCGACCTCGGTCTCGCCGTTGATCAGCGCCCAGTTCAACGGGGCGAAGCCACCGTACGCCGGCAACAGCGAGTCGTGCACGTTCAGCGTCCCGTGGCGGGGCAACGTGAACACGTGGGGCGGGATCCAGGTGCGCCAGTTCGTCGCCACGAAGACGTCGGCGTCCAGCTCCTTGAGGTCGCCGACGAGGTCCTCGTCGTCGGGTCGGTTTCGCAGGTGCACCGGGACGCCGTGGGCGGCGGCGAGCTCGGCGACCGAGTCGCTCCAGATGCGCTCGTAGACGTGGTCGCTGGGCGGATGGGTCACGACCGAGACGACGTCGTGCGCGGAGAGCAGCGCCGCCAGCGTGCGGTGCCCCCAGGTCTGGTAGCCGAACATCACCACGCGCAACCGCTCTTCCTCCCGTCGTATTAGGAGCGCCTATTCATTACTCTTCGGTATACCTAACACAGATGGGCGGCGCAGACCCACCACGCGGCCAGACCCGCGACGCCGGCGTCGGGCTGGACGCCTCCCCACCAGGTGGCGGCGAGGGCAACCGCCAAGGCTTCGAGGGTGGCCGTCGGCCGTGGGACGCTGCGAAGGACGTCGGCACTTACTCGCTGGGTACTCGACGACGTACCCTCGTGTCGGAGGTGTGACATGCGCGGGGACGAGCGGGTTCTGGAGATCCTCAACGACGTGCTGACGGCCGAGCTGACGGCGGTTAACCAGTACTTCGTGGACGCCAAGATGTGCGACAACTGGGGCTACGACCGGCTGGCGGCGAAGTTCCGCGAGGACTCCATCGACGAGATGAAGGACGCCGACTCGCTCATCGAGCGGATCCTCTACCTCGAGGGCGTCCCGAACATGCAGCGGCTCGGCACGGTGCGGGTCGGGGAGAGCGTGCCCGAGAAGCTGAAGCTCGCCCTCGACGTGGAGAGCGAGGCGATCATCCGCCTCAACGCCGGCATCGCTGCGTGCGTCGAGGCGGGTGACAACGGCTCGCGCGAGCTCCTTGAAGGAATCCTCACCGGCGAGGAGGAGCACGCCGACCGGCTCGAGTCGCAGCTGGAGCTCATCCGCCAGGTGGGCGAGGCGCACTACCTGAGCCAGCAGATTCGGGGCTAGAACGGCGAGGGGCGGGACGGCGTTCGCCGTCGACGCTCCTTCCCGTCCCAGACGCGCACCACCGGGATGCGCCGGAATCCCAGTGCGTTCGCTCGACAACCGCGTCTGGGGACTTGTGGCGACTGCCGGCCATCGGCTACACGTTAGGTGCGCCTAACACTTCCTGCAAGGCTCACCACAGACACGTGCGACCCGCAGCCACCACCGTGCCGACCAGGTCGCACACCGCGCCGCTCGAGGAGACCCTGGGGCGGCTGCGCGAGGTGTACGGCGCGACGCGCGCCTCGGTTGGCCTGCCCGCCGGTGAGCGGTGGGTTCACCTCGATGCGTTGATGGACACGGGGCTGGACCAGGCGTTCGACCAGCTCGAGACCGAAGCCGAGAGCGCCGGGTAAGGCGCCCCGCCATGGCCGTCGTGCATCAACGCGATGAACCCGACACCGCAGTTGCGGTTCCTGCCCCGAGCACGGCTCCGATCGTCGACGGGAGCCGTCGCCCGCTGGTCGGCAACCGGGCGGTGCGGGCGCTCGGCCTCCTGCTCGCCATGGTGGCCCTGTGGCTGGTCGCCATGGCGAGCATCGCCTACGGCTCCAAGCCGATCCCTGTCGGCCAGGTCCTCGCTGCGCTCTTCGACTTCGACGGGTCGAACGACCACCTGATCATCCGCTCGCTGCGGGTGCCGCGGACGCTGGTGGGCATCGGCGTGGGCACCGCCCTGGGCCTGGCCGGAGCGGTCATGCAGGGCGTGACCCGCAACCCGCTGGCCGACCCGGGGATCCTCGGCGTCAACGCCGGCGCCGCCTTCGCCGTGGTCATCGCCATCCACGTGTTCGGCATCGGTAGCCTCAGCGGCTACGTGTGGTTCGCCTTCGTCGGCGCGGCGGCGGCCAGCGTCGTCGTCTACGGCCTCGGCGCCGTCGGCCGCGACGGGGCCACCCCGGTGAAGCTGGCCCTCGCCGGCGCCGCGGTCGGGGCCTTCCTCGCATCGATCACCACTGCCGTCCTCATCCTCGACGTCGCCACCCTCGACCAGTTCCGGTTCTGGGTGGTGGGCTCCCTCGCCGGGCGGGACGGCGCCATCGCCACCCAGGTCGCGCCGTTCCTCGTCGTCGGCGCGCTGCTGGCCCTCGGTTCGGCGAGGGCGCTCAACAGCATGAGCCTGGGTGACGACGTCGCCCGCTCCCTGGGCCTGCGCGTCGGGGCCGCCCGCGCCGTTTCGGCGCTGTCGGTGGTGCTGCTGTGCGGCGCCGCCACGGCGGCGGCCGGTCCCATCGGGTTCGTGGGCCTCACCGTCCCCCATGTCGCCCGCGCCATCTGCGGGCCCGACTACCGCTGGATCCTGCCCTACTCGGCGGTGCTCGCCCCGATCCTGCTGTTGGGCGCCGACATCGTCGGCCGGGTCGCGGCCCGGCCCGGTGAGTTGCAGGTCGGCATCGTCACCGCCGTGGTCGGCGCCCCCTTCTTCATCGCGCTCGTCCGCCGGCGCCGACTGGCCCAGCTGTGACCTTGCCCGCCCTTCCCGCTCCGTCCACCCGATCCATTCGCCCCGGCGCCGTGCGCGTGGCCGCCGGCCGCCTCGCCGTGCGGGTCGAGCGCCGGACCGCCGCGGTCACCGTGGCACTCGCCGTCGTCGTCGCCGCCGGCGGCGCGGTGTCGGTGAGCGTCGGCGACTTCCCCATCGCACTCGCCGAGGTGATCCCCGCCATCGCCGGGTTCGGCAACCCCGAGTCGGACTTCATCATCCGCACCCTCCGCCTGCCCCGGGCCCTGACCGGGGCGCTGGTCGGCGCCGCCTTCGGCCTGTCGGGGGCCATCTTCCAGTCCCTCGCCCGCAACGCCCTGGCCAGCCCCGACGTCATCGGCATCACCGCCGGCGCGGGAGCCGCGGCGGTGGCCGTCATCGTGTGGGTGGGCGGCGACTCCACCGTGGTGTCCCTCGGCGCCCTCGCCGGCGCCCTCGTCACCGCAGCCGCGATCTACCTCCTCGCCTACAAGCGCGGCGTCCTCGGCTACCGGCTCGTGCTCGTCGGCATCGGCGTCGCCGCCGTGCTGAGCGCCCTCACCTCCTACCTCCTCACCCGGGCGGAGATCTTCGAGGCGCAGCGGGCCACCGTGTGGTTGACCGGCAGCCTCAACGGCCGCAGCTGGGACCACGTCGGGCCGGTGGCCACCGCGCTGGCCGTCCTGCTGCCGATCTCGCTGGCCCTCGGCCGCCAGCTCCGCCTGCTCGAGCTCGGCGACGACACGGCCAAGGGCCTGGGGGCGCGCGTCGAGCCCTCCCGCGCCGGGC
>JBOGHR010000161.1:0-3043 GCA_050744905.1 Acidimicrobiales bacterium | reverse complement strand
GCACCGGGTAGCCGATCTCGGCGGCGACCGCCTTGGCCTCGGCGTACGACGACGCGGTGCCGTGCTTGGGCGCCGGGAGGCCGGCAGCGGTGAGCACCCGGCCGAACGCGCCGCGCTCCTCCGCGAGGTGGATCGCCGCCGGGGAGGTCCCCACGATCGGTACGCCGGCGTCCTCGAGCCCCTGCGCGAGCCCGAGCGGGGTCTGCCCGCCGAGCTGGCAGCTCACCCCGGCCACCGGCCCGGCCTGGGTCTCCGCGTGCACGATCTCGAGCACGTCCTCGAGGGTGAGCGGCTCGAAGTAGAGCAGGTCGCTGGTGTCGTAGTCGGTGGAGACGGTCTCCGGGTTGCAGTTGACCATGACCGTCTCGTAACCAGCCTCGCTGAGCGCCATCGAGGCGTGCACACAGGAGTAGTCGAACTCGATGCCCTGCCCGATGCGGTTCGGCCCCGATCCGAGGATGACGACCTTGCGGCGCTCCGACGGCGTGGCCTCGTCCTCGTCCTCGTAGGTCGAGTAGTGGTAGGGCGTCGCCGCCTCGAACTCGGCGCCGCAGGTGTCCACCGTCTTGAAGGTGGCCCGCACGCCGGCGGCCAGGCGGGCGGCCCGCACGGCCGCCTCGTCGGCCCCCCACAGCCAGGCCAGCTGGGCGTCGCCGAACCCGAGCCGCTTGGCCCGCCGCCACGCCCGGGCGTCGAGCGAGCCGGGCGACGCCGACTCCAGCCGCCGGCGCTCCTCCACCACCAGCGACAGCTGGTCGAGGAACCACGGGTCGACGCTGGTGGCCGCCGCCAGGCGCTCCACGGTGATGCCCCGCCGCAGGGCCGCCTCCAGCTGGAAGGGACGGTCGGGCGTCGCCAGGGCCGCCATGCGCACCAGGTCGTCGTCGCCCACGCCGTCGAGGGCCGCCTCGCCGGGGTCGCAGTTGAGCCCCAGCCGGCCGTGCTCGAGCGAGCGCAGGCCCTTCTGCAGCGACTCGGGGAAGGTGCGGCCGATGGCCATGGCCTCCCCCACCGACTGCATGCGGGTGCCGAGGACGGCGTTGGTGCCCGGGAACTTCTCGAACGCCCACCGGGGGATCTTGGTGACCACGTAGTCGATGGTGGGCTCGAAGCTGGCCGGCGTCTTGCGGGTGATGTCGTTGGCGATCTCGTCGAGCGTGTAGCCGACGGCCAGGCGGGCGGCGATCTTGGCGATCGGGAACCCCGTCGCCTTGGAGGCGAGGGCGCTGGAGCGGCTGACCCGGGGGTTCATCTCGATCACCACCATGTCCCCGTCCTCGGGGTTGACGGCGAACTGGATGTTGGACCCGCCCGTCTCCACGCCGATCCGGCGGATGCAGGCGAACGCCGCGTCGCGCATGCGCTGGTACTCGACGTCGGACAGCGTCTGGGCGGGCGCCACCGTGATGGAGTCGCCGGTGTGGACCCCCATGGGGTCGACGTTCTCGATGGAGCACACCACCACGCAGTTGTCCGCCTTGTCGCGCATGACCTCCAGCTCGTACTCCTTCCAGCCGGCGATGGAGCGCTCGATGAGCACCTCCGACACGGGGCTGGCGGCCAGGCCGTTGGCGGCCATGCGCCGCAGGTCGTCCTCGGAGAAGGCGATGCCGGTGCCCGCCCCGCCCAGGATGTAGGAGGGCCGGATGATGAGCGGGTAGCCGATGCGGCCCCCCACCTCCATGGCCTCGTCCAGGGCGTAGGCGAACCCCGAGGGGGGCACGGCCAGGCCGATGCCGGTCATGGCGTCCTTGAACCGGTCCCGGTTCTCGGCGGTGGCGATGGCCTCGGGCTTGGCCCCGATCATCTCCACGCCCAGGTCGTCGAGCACGCCCCGCTCGTGCAGGGCCATGGCCAGGTTGAGCGCCGTCTGGCCTCCCAGGGTGGGCAGCACGGCGTCGGGCCGCTCCCGCTCCACGATGGCGGCCAGCACCTCGGGGCTGAGGGGCTCGATGTAGGTGCGGTCGGCGAACTCGGGGTCGGTCATGATCGTGGCCGGGTTGGAGTTGGCGAGGATCACCCGGTACCCCTCGTCGCGCAGCACCCGGCACGCCTGGGTGCCGGAGTAGTCGAACTCCGAGGCCTGGCCGATCACGATGGGCCCCGAGCCGATGATCAGGATGGACTCCAGGTCGTCCCTACGCCCCACCGCTGATCAGCTCCTCGAATTGCGCGAACAGGTAGCGGGCGTCGTGCGGCCCCGGCCCCGCCTCGGGGTGGTACTGCACGCTGAACGCGGGCACGTCCCGGCAGCGCAGGCCCTCGACCACGCCGTCGTTGAGGTTGACGTGGGTGACGTCGGCCGCCGGCACCGACCCCTCGCCCACCGCGTAGTTGTGGTTCTGGCTGGTGATCTCCACCGCGCCGGTGGCCAGGCGGCGGACCGGGTGGTTGCCGCCGTGGTGGCCGAACTTGAGCTTGTACGTCTCGGCGCCGAGGGCGGCGCCCAGCAGCTGGTGGCCGAGGCAGATCCCGAAGACCGGCACCCGGCCCAGCAGCTCGCCGATGGCGTCGACGGCGTAGCCGACGGCCGCCGGGTCACCGGGCCCGTTGGAGAGGAACACGCCGTCGGGGCGGCGGGCCAGAACGTCGGCCGCCGGGGTCCCGGCCGGCACGACGTCCACGGTGGCCAGGGCGCCGAGGTGGCGGAGGATCGTCCGCTTGATGCCGAAGTCGTAGGCGACCACCGACCGGGGGCCGTGGCCCACCCGGTACGGCGCGGCGGTGGTGACGGTGGCGACCAGGTCGATCCCCTCGGTGCCGGGCTCGGCGGCCGCCGCCTCCTTCAGGGCCCGCTCGCCGGCCGTGCCGAAGGCGCAGGCCATGGAGCCCGCCTCCCGCAGGTGGCGGGTGAGCCGGCGGGTGTCGACGCCGGTGATCCCGGCCACGCCGTGGCGGGCGAGGAAGGCGTCCAGCGACTCGGCCGAGCGCCAGTTGCTGGGGCGCCGGGCCACCTCGCGCACCACCACCCCCCGGCAGGAGGGCCGGGCGGCCTCGTCGTCGGCGGCGGTGACGCCGTAGTTGCCGATGTGGGGGTAGGTGA
>JBOGHR010000160.1:0-7079 GCA_050744905.1 Acidimicrobiales bacterium | reverse complement strand
GCCACGAGCCCCGCGCCCGACCACGGGTTCAGCCCGGGCGCCGGCGATGAGGGGGCGGACGCGACCGCGGTCGTGGGTGGTGCCGTGGTGGGCGTGGTGTCACCGGTCGCCACCGGACCGGTGACCTCGAAGGCGGCGCGGGCGGTGTTGCCGATGGCGCCGCCCGGCTGGCGGGACAGCACGATCAGGGCGTAGAGCCCGGCGGGTACGTCGGGGATGGTGATCGTCGCCGAGAAGTCGGGCCCGTCGGCCGAGGCGAGCAACGCACCGTCTCGGCTGTTCCAGCGCACCTCGGCCCTGCCCCGGTCGAAGCCGAGCCCATCGACGGTCACCTCGGTCCCGGGCGGGCCCGACGAGTCGGGCAGCACGGCCACCAGCCTGGGCTGCGGCACGCACGCCCACGCCGACTGCATGCCCACCACACCGCCGAGCAGCCCACCGAGGATCGCCAACCAGCTCCATCGCGCCGCTGTCGCCATGCTTCCCCCCGATGACGGGTGCCAGTACGGGGATGGTAGGCCCGGCCCCGGCCACAATGGAGGCCATGACCGGCGCCGCCGGCGCTCGCCTCGGGTCGTCCGCCCTGGTCGCGGTCGCCGCTCACGGGCTGGTGACCTCGCACCGTTTCCCGCCCGGACCCCTCGATCGCGAGCACTGGGGCCACCTCCTGGCGGGCGTGGGCCGCCAGCGGCTGTCTGGACTGCTCGTGGGAGCCCTGGCCGACGGCAGCCTTCCTGCCACCCACGAGCAACGAGCGGAGGCCGATCGGCTCCATCAGCAGGCCATGACGCAGTGCGTGCTGCTCGAGCGGGTGCTCCTGAAGACGGTGGCGCTGCTCACGGCCAACGGGGTCGACCACCGGGTGATCAAGGGCCCGGCGCTGGCGCACACCGCCTACCCCGATCCCGCCGTGCGGGCCTTCGGCGACGTCGACGTGGTCGTCCCGTCGGCCTCGTTCGACCTCGCCGTCGAGGTCTTGAGCGCCGCCGGCTACCGGCGGCAGACGCCGGAGCTGCGCCCTGGGTTCGACCGGCGCTTCGGCAAGGGAGCGGCGTTCACGACACCGGGCGGGCTGGAGGTGGACCTTCACCGCACGTTGGCCGACGGCCGCTTCGGGCTCCTCGTCGACGTGGAGGAGCTCTTCGCGTCGTCGTCGCCGCTGCGCATCGGCGGCGAGGTCCTGCGCGCCCTGGGGCCCGAGGAGCAGTTCCTGCAGGTCTGCTTCAACGCCGCCATCGGCACCCGCGAGCGGCGACTGATGCCGCTGCGCGACGTCATCCAGCTGGCGACCACGACCGATCTGGACCTCGACCGCCTCCACCTGCTGTGCCGGCGGTGGCGGGCCGATGCGGTGCTCGCACTCGCGGTGAACCGGGCCTGGGAGGTGCTCGCCGCCGAGCGGGGCGGCGCGCTCCCTTCGTGGGCGGCCGCCTATCGCACCAGCCGGAGAGACGCCGCTGCCCTGCGCCTGCACACGGCGGCCGACGCGGCGTGGGGCCCAGCGGCCCTGGTCGGCGTGACGGCGGTCCAGGGGGCCGGCGCCAAGCTCGCCTACCTGCATGCGGTGGTACTCCCCGACCGCCGGCTGTCCGCGACCCACGGCGCCGGCACGGCCACCAGGTGGATGCGCAGGCTGGGCACCCTGCGACGAGCGGTGTGGCCGGGCGCCGTTCCTAGGGACGACCGACCTCCCAACGGGCACTGACGTTGACGGGCGCCAGGCAGACGATCCCCCGCGGCGCGGGGCTGAGGTCGGGGCCCATGACGTCGAAGTGGACGGCGGGATGCCACGCCAGCAGGTCCTGATGGTTGGCGAAGATGCCCACCCAGAGGTAGAAGCGGCCCCGCGGGAGGGGGAGGTGGTCGACCGTGCACCGGGCCTCGGTGTGGCCGGCGACGAGCACGCTCGGCCTCTTGAGCAAGAAGATGGGCGCCGCCGTGCCCTGGCTGACGCCGATACAGACCTTGCCGTTCATGGTCTCGGGGCTCTCCACCACCAAGCGCACCTCAAGCGGCTCCCCGCTGCGCGGCATCCCGCCCCCGGTGGCGCCCACCTCCGCCTTCACCAGCCTGAGCACGCCCACGACCTCGTCGTGGTGCTCGGCCCGCTCCTCGATCATCCCCCGGTAGGCGCCCAGGACCTCGCGCACCGGGCCGTCCGCCTGCACGACGCCGCCGTCCAGCCACACCCCCCGCGAGCACGTCGCCTCGACCACGGCGAGGTCGTGGGACACGAAGACCAGCGTCGTGCCCTGCGCCAGCACGTGGCGCATGCGGTCGAGGCAGCGCTGCTGGAACGACGCGTCGCCCACGGCCAGCACCTCGTCGACGAGGAGGATATCGGACTCCAGGAAGGCGGCCACCGCGAACCCGAGCCGCATCTGCATGCCACTCGAGTAGTGCTTCACCTGCCGGTCCACTGCCAACTCCAGCTGGGCGAACTCGATGATGTCGTCGAAGCGTCGGGCGATCTCCGGGCGCGTCAGGCCGAGGAGGGAGCCGTACAGGTAGACGTTCTCCCGGCCCGTCAACTCCGGGTGGATGCCGCCGCGAACCTCGATGAGGGCGCCCACCCGCCCGCTCACCTCCACCCTCCCGGCATACGGCGTCATCACCCGGGTGAGGATCTTCAGCAGGGTCGACTTGCCCGACCCGTTGCTGCCCACCAACCCCACCGACTCGCCGGGCCCGACCTCCAAGCTCACGTCGGCGAGGGCCCACGTCCAGCCACGCCCCTCGCGCCGCCGGAACCGCCGGCGCAGCTGGTCGCGCCGCTGGACGGCCTGTCGGTCGGCGCGGAAACGCTTCCAGACCCGGACGGCGGAGATGGAACCGTCAAGCGACATCGGCCAGCCCGCCCTCCAGACGCTTGAACACGAGGTAGCCGCCAACGAGAAGCAGGGTGGCGGTGAGGGCGCCGGGTGCGAGCAGGTGCCACTGCGGCGGCTGGCCCAACAGCACCGTGCGGCGGTAGCCGTCGATCACCGGGGCGAGCGGGTTGACGGCCGAGTACAAGCTGCGCCACGACTCGGGCACCACGTCGATGCCGAAGGCCACCGGGGTGGTGAACAGTCCGAACTGGAGGATGATCGACATGGCGTGGCGGAGGTCGCGCACGTAGATGATGGCGGCCGAGAAGATGAAGGTGAGGCCGAGCGTGAAGGCCACCTGCACGGCGAGCAGGAGCGGCACCCACACCACCAGAGGACTGGGGGCCACGCCGTAGAGGACGAACAGCCCGACGAGGGCGATCAGCGCCGTCGCCGTGTCCACCCCCGCCACGGCCACGCTGGCCAGAGGGAACACCTCGCGGGGGCAGTACACCTTGTTGAGCAGGGAGGAGTTGGCCAGCAGGCTCTGGCCGCCGCCGGCCAAGGAGCTCGAGAAGAACGTCCACGGGAGCAGCCCGACGTAGGCGAACAGGGGGTAGGGTATGCCCTCGGTGGGCACGCGGGCGTACCGGTTGAGGAACAGGGTGAAGGCCACCATCAACGCCACCGGCGTGACGATGGCCCAGGCGAACCCGAGCGCGGCCCGCTTGTAGCGGGCCCTCAGCTCGCGCTCGGCGAGGGTGCGCACCAGCCGGCGGGCGGCCCAGATGCCCCGGAGGGCGGCCACCAGGTTGAGGGTGGGCCGGTACCTCAGCTCCGGTGGTGGGCCGGCGCCGGGAAGTCGCCTCATGTCCGTCCGGGGACTGGGGCGGGCATCCGGCCATGGTAGGTGGGACGGGCGCCGGGCCACGACCGGCCGGTGCGCCGAGCGCCACCAACGTCCGCCGAGGACGCCGTAGGGCGGCAGTAGGGTCCACGGGACGACGAGGCGCCGGACCGGGCAGGTGGCACGCATGACAGCTTCACGAGTCCGGCGGAGACGGCGACGGCCCTCCCGCCGGCTCGTGGCCGTGGGCGCCGCGGTGCTGGCCGCCGTCGCGGCCGCCACGCCCTGGGATTCTCTGGTCTCCACCTCGTCTCCGGAGCCGCCAGCGCTCGTGCGGCCCAACATCGTCGTCGTGCTCACCGACGACCAGAGCCTGGAGTCGGTGGCCCGGATGCCCCACGTCTTCGCACGCTCCGACTGGGTCGCGTTCGACAACGCCTTCGTCAACGTAGCCCTGTGCTGCCCGAGCCGGGCCAGCGTGCTCACCGGTCAGTACTCGCACCACACCCGAGTCGAGCGCAACACCGACGGCATGCGTCTCGACGACGGCCACACGGTGGCCACGTGGCTCCGGGACGGCGGCTACCGAACCGCCCTCCTGGGCAAGTACCTGAACCAGTACCCGTGGGGGCGCGCCGGCTACCTGCCGCCGGGGTGGGACGAGTGGCACGTGTTCGAGGACGTCGGCTACTTCGACTACAGCCTCAACCAGAACGGCAGGACGGTGCGCCGGGGGTCGTCGGCTCGGGACTACTCCACGGACGTCCTGGCCCGCAAGGCGGTCAAGTTCATCAGCCGCCAGCAGGGCCCGTTCTTCCTGGTCGTCGCCCCCAACGCACCGCACGGGCCGAGGACCGCACCACCCCGGCACCGGGGCATCTTCGCCGATGCCCGGCTGGAGCGGCCGGGCAGCTTCAACGAGGCCGACGTGTCCGACAAGCCGGCCTGGGTCCGCGCCCTTCCCCCTCGTGACGCCGGACCCACCGAGAACCTGCGGCGCAAGCAGTACCGCTCCCTGCTGGCCGTGGACGACCTGGTCCGGGACGTCTTCTCGGCCCTCGACGACAGGCGCCTCCTCGATACCACCGTCGTGATGTTCCTGAGCGACAACGGCTACAGCTTCGGCGAGCACCGGCACGTGGGCAAGATCTGCCCGTACGAGGAGTGCCTGCGGATCCCGCTGCTGGTCCGCTACCCCGGCCGGGACGGCACACGGATCAGCGACCTGGTGCAGAACGTCGACGTGGCGGCGACGATCGCCGAGCTGGCGGGTGTCCGGCCCACCATCGCCCAGGACGGCCTCAGCCTCCTGCCGCTCCTGCGGGGGCGGTCGCCGTCCTGGCGCTCGGCCGTCCTCCTCAGGTGGGCGGGCTACGCAGGGTCGCCTCCCGACCCCGACACGGGCCCCGACATCCCCGGGTTCTGGGGCATCCGCACCGCCCGCTACAAGTACATCGAGCTCGACACGGGCGAGACCGAGCTCTACGACCTCCACGCCGACCCTGGGGAGTTGGCGAACCGTTCCCGGGAGCCGTCGTCCCGGCGGCTGATCGCCGACTTGGGTCGCCAGCTCGCCTCTTTGCGGCAGGGATGACAAGGGGCGCCGTGCCGCCCCCGGTTCAGCGGGGCTGCAGCTGGTCGATCCGCTCGACGATGGCGAGGAACGCCGATCGCTCCGACGCCATGTCGTGCCGGCGGGCCGTCGCGGCGCCGCCGGCGACCACGGCTGCGATCCGCTTCGGCGGCCACGCCAGGACCGCCTCCACGTCGTCGACCAGCTTCTCGTCGTGGTGGTCGGGGCGGAGGCAGTTCACGCCCGGGCGGCAGAAGGACCGGTTGCCCACGCAATCGGGGCACACCACCACCGTGCCGAGGGCCATGCCCTCCAGCGCCGGGAGGTAGAACCCTTCCGTGGCGTGGGGCAGGAAGAGCGTCACGCGGGCGCGACGGAGGCGGTCGAGGAGCTCCGGCCGGGGTACCGGCCGGTCGACGAGCTCGACGCGCCGGCCCGGCCTGCGGAGACGCTGCGCCAACCGGGTTCCCATCTCGGGCCGCTTGTTGGCCACCACCAGCACGTCGACGTCCCGTCGAGCGGCGGCGCCGGCATCGGTGGCCAGGCCGACGTCCACCGCGTTCGGCACGGTGAAGATGGGGCCGTTCACCCGACCGGTGGCGGCGATGGCCTCGGAGACCTCCTCGCTGACGCAGATCCTCACCGCCGGATGGGCCAGGAAGCCGTACCGGACATCGCCAGGCGACCCATGGCGGACGTGCTGGATCAGGTTCACTACCGGGCACGGGGGACGGCGCCGCCACCTCGGCGGCAGGTACTGCCAGTCGAGCCCGGCCACGAACAGCACGTCGGCCTCGACACGCTGACGCGGCCCGAGGACCCGATCGGCACAGGTGTACCAGGGATTGGTGCCGTCCCAGCGACTGGTGGCCGAGAACCGGACCCACGGCTCGTAGGCCGTCGAGCTGCGCAGGTGGTTGAAGTAGTCCCACACCTTCAGGTGGCCGCCGCTGAACTGATCGAAGTGGCGGTGGAACACGACGTTGCGCGCCGACACCGGGACGACCTCGGCGGTCCCCGCCGATGTCACGTGACGAGATGGGCGAAGTTCTTCCACAGGCCGAGGTCGACCGGCCACCTGGCGGCGAGGCGGCGCACGTCGTCCTCGTACTCGGCCACCAGCTCTCGTCTGATCGCCTGGTCGACAGCGAAGGCGGCGCCGCGCGACGCGTTGACCGGCCTGGTGACAGCCTCGGGCCGGAACTCCGTGTCGGCCAGGCCCAGGAAGCCGTACGTACGGGCCAGCTCCACCTCCGGCTGCTGGACGCAGCGCTCGTACTGGAGGACGAGGACCTGGTCGGGCGGGAAGTGGCGCACCACCCGGGCCAGGCCCGCCGCATAGCGGCCGTGCTCGACCTCGTCGACCAGCACCCTGGGGTGGTCCACGACGCCGCCATGGCGTGCCAGGTAGTGCCGCACCCCGGATGCGTAGCGCTCCACGGGGTCTCTCACCATCACCAGCACCCTGGCCTCCGGAGCGGCCGCCCGCAGCTGGGCCGGCGTCCAGAAATCCACCATGTACCTCGGGGTCCACTCCCCCACCAGGAGCCCTTCGGGCCGGGGGAAGTAGCGGTGGTACTCGGCGGCTGCCTCGCCGTCGCCGGAGGCCCACCACTGCTGGAAGAAGTGGACCTCCTTGATCCGGGGCGGGTCGAGGCCGGGGACCGCGGCGATGCGCCGATGGACCCCGGGATGCTCGGTGATCAGCGAGTGCCACCAGCTGGTGCCCGCCTTCTTGCTCCCCACCCCGACGAAGTCGGGTGGGCCGGTGCGCCAACCCGGCGGGCAGGGCGGAAGCGTCCCCGGGCCGGGCGGGTCGCGCCGCGGGTCGGGCCGCACGACCCGGCGG
>JBOGHR010000159.1:0-2055 GCA_050744905.1 Acidimicrobiales bacterium | reverse complement strand
CCCCCAGGCGGGCCCACAGCTCCCGCCAGCGCTCGGGGTCGAGGGTCTCGATCTCGAAGGCCACGCCGTCGGCGCTGCGGAACGGCGGTCCGGGGGCGGCGAGGGGCGGGCCGGGAACGGCGTCGCCCAGGCCGGTCGCCACCACGAAGTAGTGGGAGAGCAGCACCAGGGCGGCGTCGAGGGGCGACGTGGCCACCGTGGCGACCTCCCGCCCGCGGCACCGGGCGACCGCCGCGGCCAGGATCCCGGTGGCGGCGAGCACGCCGGCCGCCACCGAGGCGACGTCGAGACCGAGGCGGCGGGGCCGCCCCCCGTCCCGGCCGTTGACCTCCATCAGCCCCGACAGGGCCTGGGCGACGGCCTCGCTGCCGGGGTGGCCGGCGGGCAGGCGCGAGCGGCCGTGCCAGGACAGCTCGCAGTCCACGCCGGCGGCGGCCGGCCGGGCGGCGCCGACCAGGCGGAGGCGGCGTTCGCAGGTCTCAGCCGCCAGCGGCGGTTGCGTCGACGGACCGATCATCGCCTCCGGTGCCCGGGGGACGGCTCCCTGCGGCCCCCGAGCCTCGAACCTATCTGCAAAATACCGTCGGCGACCACCACGGCGGCACCGGCGGGCCCGTTCGGCCCGTCGCTAGCATCCGCCGATGCCCGACAAGATCACCATGGGCGCCGGCGGCGTCCTGCAGGTGCCGGACGAGCCCGAGATCCCCTACATCGAGGGGGACGGCACCGGCGTGGACATCTGGCCCGCCACCCGGCTGGTGCTGGACGCGGCCGCCGCCCGCTACGGCCGGCGGGTGGCCTGGAAGGAGGTCCTGGCCGGGCAGAGGGCGTTCGACGCCACCGGGCAGTGGCTGCCCGAGGAGACCGTCGAGGCGTTCCGCGACGGCCTCATCGGCATCAAGGGGCCCCTCACCACCCCGGTGGGCGGCGGCATCCGCTCGCTCAACGTCGCCCTGCGCCAGGTCCTCGACCTGTACGTGTGCCTGCGCCCGGTGCGGTGGTTCGCCGGCGTGCCGTCCCCCGTCAAGCACCCCGAGAAGGTCGACATGGTCATCTTCCGGGAGAACACCGAGGACATCTACGCCGGCCTGGAGGTGGAGGAGGGCACCGAGGAGGCCCGCCGCCTCATCGAGCTACTGCACAAGGAGCTGGGCTGGGTGATCCGCCCCGACTCGGGCGTGGGCGTCAAGCCGGTGTCGGCCACCGCCTCCAAGCGCCTGGTCCGGGCCGCCCTCGACTACGCCGTCCGCCACGGGCGCCGTAGCGTCACCCTGGTGCACAAGGGGAACATCCAGAAGTTCACCGAGGGGGCCTTCCGCAACTGGGGCTACGAGGTGACCCGAGAGGAGTTCTCCGACGTGGCCGTGACCTGGGACGACTGCGGGGGCCGGCCGGGCGAGCGGATCCTCGTCAAGGACGCCATCGCCGACATCACCCTCCAGCAGGTGCTCACCCGGCCCGAGGATTTCGACGTAATCGCCACCACCAACCTCAACGGCGACTACCTCTCCGACGCCCTGGCCGCCCAGGTGGGCGGCATCGGCATCGCCCCCGGCGCCAACATCAACTACGTGACCGGCCACGGCCTGTTCGAGGCCACACACGGCACGGCGCCCAAGTACGCCGGGCTGGACAAGGTGAACCCCGGCTCGCTGCTGCTGTCGGGCGTGCTCATGTTCGAGCACCTGGGGTGGGCCGACGCCGCCGCCGACATCGTGAGGGCCCTGGAGGCCACCATCGGCGCCGGCATCGTCACCTACGACTTCGCCCGCCTCACCGAGGGCGCCACCGAGGTGCGCTGCTCCCAGTTCGCCGCCGCCGTGGTCGAGCGCCTCTAGATCTTCGACCTCATTCGTTCGCTTCGCTCACTCCATTCGGTCGAGTTGGATCGTGCTCCGGCGGGCGAGCGGAGCTCGCGCCGCCTCCGCTCTGTCCCTTCTCGGTGTCCGCAGCCGAAGAGGCCGCCTGCGGCGGCGAGCGCGGCCACGGGCTGGATCTTCGACCTCATTCGTTCGCTTCGCTCACTCCATTCGGCCGAGTTGGATCGTGCTCCGG
>JBOGHR010000158.1:0-2474 GCA_050744905.1 Acidimicrobiales bacterium | reverse complement strand
GAGATCGTGCTCCGGCGGGCGAGCGGAGCTCGCGCCGCCTCCGCCCTGTCCCTTCCCGGTGCCCGCAGCCGCAGAGGCCGCCTGCGGCGGCGAGTGCGGCCACGGACCTGCCGCTGCGAACGCGGCGAACGCTCGTGGCCAGGACATCAGCGGGGGGAGGGGCCAAAGCCCCCTCCCCCGGCCCTCACCCGGCGGGGGCGATGTTCTGGTTGAGGTGGAAGAGGTTCGTCGGGTCGTAGCGCTGCTTGACCGACGCCAGCCGGTCGTAGTTGCCGCGGTAGTTGTCGCGGACCCGTCCCTGGTCGTCGCCGGCCATGAAGTTGACGTAGCCACCCGAGGCGGAGTGGGGCTCCAGGGCCTTGTAGTAGTCCTTGACCCAGGCGATGTTCCGTTCGTTGTCGGCCGGGTCGGGCCACATGCCGGCGACCACGGTGGCGAACGTGGCGTCCCGGTACGCGAAGGCGGTGGCGTCGGCCGGCACCCGGTGGCACGCCCCGTTGACCGGGTAGATGTGCACGGTCGAGTTGACGACCGGCACCCCGGGGCCGTGCTCGACGTGGGCGTCGATCGCCCCGTCGGTGAGCTCGGTGGCGAACGACGCCTTCCAGTAGTGCTGCAGGCCGGGAGGCACGAGGCCGTCGAAAGCGCTGTTGAGGGCGGGGTAGGGCATCGGGGTGACCATCTCGGCCACCGTGGGCGCCACCGTGCGGATGGGCTCGAGGGCCTTCTCGCCGTCCTCCAGGGCGCCGGCCCAGCAGGCCACGAAGACGCAGAAGGGGCGACCGTGGTGCTCCTCGGGGATGAACGGCAGCGGCGGGGCGATCTGGAAGGCCGGGAAGCCGCCCATCTCCTCGGGCGCGGTGGCGATGTAGCTGCGGTAGAAGTCGAGGACGTCCCTGGTGTGCTCCAGCGGGTAGAAGAAGACGCCGGCGTAGATCTCCTTCACCGGGTGGAGCCGGAACTCGAACGAGGTCACCACCCCGAAGTTGCCGCCACCACCCCGCAGCGCCCAGAACAGGTCGGCGTTGTCGTCCTCGCTGGCCACCAGGAAGCGGCCGTCGGCGGTGACCACGTCGGCCGAGACCAGGTTGTCCAGCGACAGGCCGTGGCCGCGCGACAGGTACCCGATGCCGCCCCCCAGCGTGAGCCCTCCGACCCCGGTGGTCGAGATGATCCCGCCCGTGGTGGCCAGGCCGAACGCGTGGGTCGCGTGGTTGAAGTCGCCCCAGGTGCAGCCGCCGCCGGCACGGGCGGTACGGGCGGCGGGGTCGACGCGGACGCCCTTCATGGCGGACAGGTCGATGACCAGCCCGCCGTCGTTGGTGCCGAACCCGGGCACGCTGTGCGAGCCGCCCCGGACCGACAGGTCCAAGCCGCCGTCACGGGCGTGGTCCACGGCGGCCATCACGTCGCCGGCGTCCACGCAGCGCACGACGGCGAGCGGCCGGCGGTCGATCATGGCGTTGTAGACCCTGCGGGCCTCGTGGTAGCCCTCGTCGGACGCCGTGCTCACCTCACCACGCACGCGCTCGCGCAGCCCCTCGATCGTCGCTTCGCCCACGACTCCCCCTTCCCCTTCCTCGCCTCACTGGAGGATCGCGCCTCGGCACCGGTTTCACAATGGTCGTGTCGACGCCGGGCCCGTCCCGCCCTGCCGGGCTGCCCTCGAAGGCATGGCCGCTCGGGGCCGGGACCGCTGACGGCCGGGCGCCCCCCGGGCTGAGCTCGGCCGACGTCAGCCGGCCGCCACGTTCGCCCAGCCGGTCCGGCTCACGAGCGACGCGGCATCTCCCGCGCACGTACGTCTTCTGCACCGAGGGCAAGGACGGGGATGGCTCCGCCACCCCAGGTCGAGCGGGCCCGGTCCGAGCCCGGCTGGCGCTACCGCGAGCTGGCGGCCGGCCATGGAGCGCACGTCACCGCGCCGCAGCAGGTGGCCGACCTCTTCCTGAGAGCTGTCGGCGGGCGGCGGTTGACCGCGCGGCCGCACGCGGAGGCCGGCCGGCGGCTGACGCGCCGCCCGTCCCTCAGGACCGCGGCCGGCGGCGGAGGTGTGGAACGAGCTGCAGGTGCTGCTCGCCGGCGGCCTGGGCGTGGATCGGGCTCGAGCAGGGCTCGCTTCGCCACCCGCACCGGAGGAGACCGAGAAGACCCGGACCTCGCCGTCGAGCGCCAGTCGCACCCCGCCCTGGAGATCGTGGACCAGCCGGGGACGCGTCGACACGGCGGGAACTGTTGCACCGATGTCGTCCCCCGATCAAGCGGTGGAGGCCTCGGCGCACGATGCCCGGCCGCCGGCTCGCCCGCGGTTCGGGCCGGGTTAGTTAGCTTGTCGGGGACCGCCCAGGGAAGGGAGGAGGCGCTCGCCACCGCTGCCGGACCCCGTCCTCGTGCTGCTGGCGTGGATCCACGACGGTGCGGCGCTGGCCCGCCGGCTCGCACGACGGGGCGGGCCCGTGGTCGCCGGTGGCGCC
>JBOGHR010000157.1:0-4378 GCA_050744905.1 Acidimicrobiales bacterium | reverse complement strand
GCCTCCGCCCTGTCCCTTCTCGGTGTCCGCAGCCGTAGAGGCCGCCTGCGGCGGCGAGCGCGGCCACGGGCTGGATCTTCGACCTCATTCGTTCGCTTCGCTCACTCCATTCGGTCGAGTTGGATGGTGCTCCGGCGGGCGAGCGGAGCTCGCGCCGCCTCCGCCCTGTCCCGTCTCGGTGTCCGCAGCCGCAGAGGCCGCCTGCGGCGGCGAGCGCGGCCACGGACCTTGCCGCTGCGAACGCGGTGAACGTCTGTGGCCAGCCCCCCTAACCGGGGGGCCGGTCCACGGTGGCGGGTGACGCTCACACGTCGAGGCGGCTGCCGGCCGAGCCGCCCCGCACAGCGCCGACGTCGAGGCCCCTGTCGGGGTTCCCGGGGCGCTCGCCGGTGCGGCCCTGGGCGGTGCCCGAGCCGCCCGGTCCGACGACGCACGGCTGGTTCACCGTGACGAAGAGGCTGGCCCGCCACAGGTTGTCGTCGCACGGCGGGTCCAGGTTGCCGTCGTAGCCGTCGACCTCTCCGTTGCCCGACCCCCGGTTGGCGATGAGGGTGTTGTCGTAGGGGGCGGGGGCGGCCAGCGTCCGCACGTTGGTCGTGTTGGTGACGACGTGGATGGTCACCGGGCCGGCCTGGGTCAGGGCGTACAGCTCGGTGCCCACCGCGTAGGTCGTGGACACGACCGGGATGGGCACCGGGCCCACCGAGCCGAAGGCGAAGGTGGTGCGGCCCGCCTGGCCCTCGTTGAACATCACGACGGCGCTCGCCCCGTTGGCGACGGCCAGGTTCACCTTCGACACGAAGGTGCAGGTGCCGCGCTGGATCAGGGCCACGTCGCCGGCGGTGAACCCGGCGGCGTCGTAGTCGGCCTGCTCGCAGCCGCTGGTGGAGGTGTCGGCCGGGTTGGTGTTGATGCCGCCGGCGTCGTTGAACACGATGTCGAGGGGCACCAGCCGGGCGGTGACGTCGCCGCTGCCCGACCCCGACATGACCCGGTAGTCGGTGCCCTCCACGTAGGGCGAGCGGTCGGGGGACACCAGGTCCACCAGGGTGGGGCCCACGTTGGTGAAGTTGTTGGAGAAGGTGGGGTCGTTGAGGCGCAGCCCGGCATCCCCGTTGTCGCTCACCACGTTGTGGCTGACGACGTTGTCGTGGGTGTTGTGGGCCAGGAAGATCCCGTCCCACCCGTTGCCCGACGAGACGTTCCGCTCGACGGTGTTGCCCCACGAGGGGCACACCACGGTGGCCGGGCCCTGCTGGAGGAAGCTGATCCCGTCCTGATCGTTGTCCCGCACGGTGTTGCGCCTGACGACCGTGCCGGTGTTGGGATCCTCCACCTCGTCGCCGCCCGCCTCGGTGCAGACGTAGCCGTGCAGGCCGATGCCGGCCAGGCCGCTGCCCTCGACCACGTTGTTCTCGACCACGTTGTCGTCGGCCCCCGGGCCCTCGATGCGGAGGCCCTCGTCCTGGTTGGTGTTGCCACACCCGCTGCCGCCCCGGCTGCGGAGGTTGTGGCCGAGGACCACGTTGCCGCTGATCACGTTGCGGTCCGAGTCCTCGATCACCGAGACGCCGCCGTAGGGGCCGTTGCCCACGATCCGGTTGTCCACGATCTGGTTGTCGCTCGAGTTCAGGATGGCGATGCCGTCGCCGAGGTCGCACGGCGGGGACACCTGGTCGTTCACGTTGTTCTGCACGGTCATGTCCCGGACGGTGTTGGCCGAGCCGGCGAAGATGGCGATGCCGGCGTCGAAGCCCTCGACCGTGCCGTTCTGCACGGTGACGCCGCTCACCCGGCCCAGCCGGATGCCGGCGTGGTCACCGGCCCCGTTGGCGGCGAAGATGCGGTGCCCGCCCAGGTCGAGGGTGACGTCGTCCGCCCTGACGACCAGCCCGTCGCCCGGGCAGGGACC
The DNA here is from genome assembly GCA_050744905.1 of Acidimicrobiales bacterium. Lineage (GTDB taxonomy): Bacteria > Actinomycetota > Acidimicrobiia > Acidimicrobiales > DATLFN01. The sequence goes on along the minus strand of JBOGHR010000157.1, from coordinate 2,466 downwards.
GAGGTCCGCGTCGAGGGTGGTGTCCTCGGTGATCACGTCCCCGCATGCGACCTGGGATGCCGACGCCGGCGAGGCGCCGACCGCCATCCCCCCGGCGATGAGCGCAGCGCGCCGAGCGCGCGAACGCCTTTCCGAACCTTGACCATATTCGTCTCCCCGCTCGAGATCTCCGCCCACGGCGTGGACGAAGCGCCGCTGGCGACGTTTCTAATGCCGCCGCTATTGGCGTATCGCCGAGGGAGATCGTAGGACAGCGGCGCAGCATGCACAAGAGGCTCATTCCGGCCCGGCGGGGCCCGCCACCGACGCCACCGAGGCCGCGGCGGGCGCCGGGGGCGGCGTCCGGGCGGCGGGTTTTCGCGGGCCCGGCGGCGGGTTTTCGCCGGCCCGACCGGCGGGTAGGAGGGCGCGGTGCCCGTCCCCGACGGTGAGCGCCCCTCGATCGGGAGAGGGTCGAGGACACGCCGGCGACCCGCCGGCTCACCCCCGTCGGCCGCCCGGCCCGACCACCGCGGGGTGGGGGTACCAGTACCTGAGGACCCCCGACGCCGGCCTCGGGTTGGCGAGCTACGCGGCCACGCTCGTGCTGGCCGGCCGGCGCGCCGACCAGCCGCCGGCGTCGCACCCGTGGCTGTCGCTGGCGCTCGGGGCCAAGGCCGACGCCGCCGGCGGCCTGCTCCTCACCGTCGAGCAGGGGACCAAGCACCGGCGCTTCTGCTCGTGGTGCCTCGCCGCCGCCGCGCTGAGCGTGGCCACGGTTCCCGTGGTCACCCCCGAGGTGCGGGCGGCGTGGCGGGCGCTGCGCCGGAGCTGAGGGCGCCCCCACCCCAACCGACCACTTCAGCCGGGCACGTCGGCCGGGCCCCATCCGGGCAGCCGGTTGGCCGTCACCCAGGCCGCGATCTGGCTGCGCGTGTTAAAGCCCAGCTTGGTGTGGATGTGCTGGACGTGGTTCTCGGCGGTGCGGTGCCCGATGTGGAGGTGCGCCGCGATCTGGCGGTTGGTGAGGCCGCGGGCGACGAGGCCGGCGATCTCCCGCTCCCGGGCACTCAGCGGACCGCCCCCGTCTCCCAGCTCCCGGTCGAGCGCATGGCAGCGCGCGGCCACCGGGCGCATGCCCAGCCGCTCGGCGATGGCGGCCGCCCCGTCGCCGCCTTGGCAGCGCCGGCCCGGTCGCCCGGCCCGTCCCGCACCATCAGGACCTCGGCCAGCTCGCATCCGGCCTCGGCCACGCAGGGAGGGAGCCCCGACCCCTGGTTCCCCTCCACCGCCCGGCGCAGGTGGGCGACGGCGGCGTCGAGACGCCCGCAGGCGGCCGCCGTGACGCCGAGGACGCGCTCCACCGAACCCCGGGTGACGATGACGCCGGCGCCGCCGGCCAGGTGCAGGCCCGCGTGGGGAAGCAGCGCCCGGTAGGCGACCTCGGCGCCGTCGCGGTCGCCGATGGCCGCGGCCAGCACCCCCCGGTAGGAGCAGTACGGGAGGGCGAGGAACGGCGGCGGCCGCCACGTCGGCGGCGGGAGCGCCCGGTACAGCCGCGCTGCCTCCTCGGGTTGACCGGACACCAGGTGCCACTCGGCGACGAGGGCGAGGACCATGGGCTGCCACGGTCCGGGCAGGGCGCGGCGCAGCTCCGCCTCCTGATCCACGAGGCGGTCGCCGGTGAGGACCGAAACGAGCGCCCGCTGCGCCAGCGTGGTGCCCACGGCGCCGTCGTCACCGCCGGCCCGCGCGATGGCCAGCGCCCGGGCGTTGGCGCCCACCGCCTCGGCGAACCGGCCGCGGCCGATGTGGACGGCGGTCAGGCTCCGTAGCAGGTGCCAGCGGGCGAGGGGCTGGCGGCTCCGGGCCACCACCGGCTCCAGGCGATGCAGCTCGGCTTCGGCCTCGTCGACGCGTCCCAGCTCCATCAGGGCGTCGAAGCGCCACAGGTGGCCCCAGACAGCAGCGCAGCCGTGGTCGGGGGGGCGAGCGCCCAGGGCGCGCATGCGGTCGGCCAGCTCCAGCCGCTCGAGCGCCCCGTCGGGCGACGACCGGGCCAGCTGGCGGGCACGCAGGGCGGTGGCCAGCGCGGCCCGGTCCCAGACCCGCTCGGCCATTGGCCAGCGCCTGCATGCTCGCCCCTTCCATCCTCGACGCGTCGCCGGCGGCCAGCCAGGTCATCGCCTCCTGGGCCAGGAGCTGGGCCCGCAGGGCGCGGTCGGCGTCGCCCAGGCCGGCCAGCGCCGAACGGCACCAGCGCTGGATCGTGGTCAGCCACTCGGGCTCCGAGGTGTCCTCGAGCACCAGGGCAGCGAGCCCGAGGGCCTCGGCGTCGCCCGCCTCCTCGGCCAGGCCGGCCGCCTGCTCGCAGGCCGCCCTGGCGCCTGCCGAGTCGTTGGCCAGGTGGTGGGCGTGGGCCTTGTCGACCAGCAGCCGGGCCCGGCGGCCAGCGCCGGCGCCCGCTGCCGACGCCGCCTCCAGGGC
>JBOGHR010000156.1:0-1942 GCA_050744905.1 Acidimicrobiales bacterium | reverse complement strand
CCCTCCGCCCGGGCGCCCACCCGTGGGGCGCCGCAGACCCACCCGGTCACCACCATGTCGCCCTTCCACGCGCGAAGATCACGTCAAGTTGACCCCTCGGCCGGCCGACTGTCAACACGGCGGCCGGCGTCGGCGCCGGCTCAGGCGGCAGGGGAACGGGGCCGGGGACCGGGGGCCAGGCGGGCGATGGCGGCGACCGCCTTGTAGGCCGCCTCGGCCGGTCCGAGCTCGTCGGGCCGCAGCAGGTTGGCCATGATGCGCAGGACCCACTCCATGAGCGGGCGCGACCGCATCCCGGTGCTGACCAGGGCCCGCATGGCGGCCGGGTGGCCGATGATGCGCACGAAGGCGGCGGCGACCTTGTAGTACAGCTCGTACTCCTCGCGCACCCGCCGCGGGTAGTCCTCCAGGGCCCGGGGGTCGCCGATGGCCAGCGCCCGGCCAACCGCCCCGGCGGCCATGCGCCCCGTCTCGTAGGCGTAGCAGATGCCCTCGCCGTTGAACGGGTTCACGGCCCCGCTGGCGTCGCCGATCACCAGGTGGCCGGGGCCGATGGTGGGCGACAGGGAGAATGCCATGGGCAGCTTGCCGCCGGTGGGCGGCCCGCACGACGTCTCCGGCCCGATGCCCCACGACGCCGGGGCGTGGGCGGCGAAGGAGTCCATGAGGTGGCTGGTGTTGACCGACTTCCACCGCTTGGACGTGGAGAGCAGCCCCACGCCCACGTTGATCCGCCCGTCGCCCACCGGGAAGATCCACCCGTAGCCGGGCAGGACGGTGCCCGAGCGGTCCCGGATGTCGAGGTGGCTCTCGATCCACGGCTCGTCGTGGCGGGGCGACTCGTAGTAGCCGCGGATGGCCAGCCCCATGGGCAGCGACCGGTCCCGGCTGGTCCCCAGGGCCCGGCCGAAGCGGGAGTTGGCCCCGTCGGCCACCACCACGTAGCGGGCCGCCACCTCCTCGGTGCGCGACCCGGTGCCGTCCCTGCGCCTCACCACCGCTCCCCGCACCGCCGCCCCGTCGAGAACCGGCGAGACCGCCTCCGACTCCTGCCACACGACGGCGCCCGCCTTCTCGGCCCGCTCGGCCACCAGGTGGTCGAGGTCCTTGCGGGTGACGACGTAGCCGTAGCCCGGGAAGCCGGGGTGGTCGGGCCAGCGCAACTCCAGGGTGCGGCCGAAGGCGATGGAGCGCAGCCCGTCGAAGCGGTGGTGGCCGGTGAGCGCCCCGGCCAGGCCCATGTCGTCGAGCTGCTTGACCGAGCGGGGGGTGAGCCCGTCGCCGCAGGTCTTCTCCCGGGGGTAGCGCTTCTTCTCCACGACGAGCACGTCGTGGCCCGCCTCGGCCAGCCAGTAGGCGCACGAGGCGCCCGCCGGGCCACCGCCCACGACCAGCACGTCGTGGCGGGCCGTCACCGGCCAGGAGCCCTGGTCACGACGCTCGCCCGCCGGAGCACGGTCCAACTCGACCGAATGGGGTGGGCGAAGCGAACGAATGAGGTCGACGCACTAGAGCTCCTCGCGCTCGTAGAGGACGACGGCCTCGATCTCCTCGTCGGACAGGCTGGGGAAGCCGGGCATGCCGCCGGTGGCGATCCGCTCGCCGCCCTCCCGCTCGGGGTCGCCGTAGGGCTGGCCCCGGAAGGGCCCCGAGCCGGTCCGGATCCACTCGGCGTGGTCGGCCTCCTCGGGGAAGGTCTTGACCGCCTCGCCCCCCGCCAGCGCCGGGCCCACGCCGCCCTCGCCGGCGGCGCCGTGGCAGGCGCCGCACCCCTGGGCCCGGTACACCTCGGCGCCCAGCTCGGCGCCGGTGAGGGCCTCCTCGTGGCCCCTCTCCCCGAAGGCGCCCACGTAGAGGACCCCCCAGAAGGGCAGCACGGCGAGGACGGGCACCACCCACACCGGCAGGCGGCCCCGCCTGGCCTCCGGGCGCAGGTAGGTGG
>JBOGHR010000155.1:0-5867 GCA_050744905.1 Acidimicrobiales bacterium | reverse complement strand
ATGCCGACGTTGCGGATGCGCCGGCGCCGGCGGCGCTGGCGGCGGCGCTCGGCCCGGCCGCCGCGGCGGGTCTCGGGCAGGGGGATGGGGTCGAGCGAGAACGGCTCGGCGTCGCCGACCGTGTCCGTTCTGCTGCTCGTCATCCTTCAACCAGCGTACAGACCACGCCGGCGGATCTCGCGTAGGGCGGCGGGCGGGACCAGCACCTCCAGGGGACGCCCGGCGGCCGCCCGGGCCCGCAGGTCGCTGCTCGACACGTCCAGCGTCGGGATGGTGACGGCCTCGGCCCGCCAGGGCGGCGGCGGCAGCACGACGGCCACGCCGGGCCGGCGCACCACGACCAGGGTGACGGCGGCGCGCAGCTCGGCCTCCCGCGCCCAGGTGGCCAGCTCGCCGGCCACGTCGGAGCCCACCACGAAGAACAGCGAGGCGCCGGGGTGGAGGCGGGCCAGCTCGGCGGCGGTGTCGGCCGTGTACGACGGCCCGCCCCGGTCGATCTCCAGCCGGCTGGCCTCCAGCCCCTCCACCTCGGCGGCGGCGGCCGCCACCACCGCGAAGCGCTCCTCGGCCGGCGTGACCGCCCGCTCCCCCACCTTCTGCCACGGCAGGTTGGCCACCACGAGGACCATGCGGTCGAGGCCGAGGGCGGCCCGCACCTCGACGGCGGCCGACAGGTGCCCGATGTGCACCGGGTCGAACGTGCCCCCCAGGATGCCGATGCGGGGCCCCCTCGCCCCACCGCCGGGTGCCCCTCCCACGGGACCGAGCCTACGGCCGGGGGCGCCCGGCGGTACCGTCGCAGCCCGTGCCCGACGCCCGCCTCCCCCAGGGCCTCCACGGCTGGTGCCACGCCCGCTTCGCCGCCGTGGCCGCCGCCGTGGCCGAGCCCCTGGCCAGGGGCGCCCACCACGGCGTGGCCGTCGCCGTGCGCCACCGGGGCGCGCCCGTCGTCGACCTGTGGGGCGGCGCCTTCGCCGAGGACACGCTGGTGGTGTCCTTCTCGACGACCAAGGGGCCGGTGTCCACCGCGGTCCACATGGCGCTGGAGCGGGCGGGCGTGGGCTACGACACCCCGGTGGCCCAGGTGTGGCCCGAGTTCGGCCGGCACGGCAAGGACGCCGTCACCATCCGCCACGCCCTGTGCCACGAGGCGGGCATCCCCCACATCCGCGACGCCATCGCCGGCGTGGACGCCATGGCGGAGTGGGACCCCATGGCCGAGGCGGTGGCGGCCATGGCGCCCGTGTGGGAGCCGGGGACCGCCAACGGCTACCACGCCCTGAGCTGGGGGTGGATCGCCGGGGAGCTGGTGCGGCGGGTCGACGGGCGGCCCCTCGACCGGTTCGTGGCCGAGGAGATCGCCGGCCCCCTGGGGCTGGACGGGTGCTTCCTGGGCACGCCGCCCGGCCACCAGCACCGGCTGGCCCCCGTGTTCTGGAACCCGGTGTACCTGTCGATGCCGCCCCTCGACCAGCTCCTGCCCGCCGACTCGCTCATCCTGCGGGCGGTGGCGCCCCGGGGCGACGTGATCGCCTTCGTCAACGGCGAGCGGGGCCGGGCGGCGTGCGTGCCCGCCATCACCGGCGCCTTCACCGCCCGCTCGCTGGCGACCGTCTACGCCGCCCTGGAGCGGGGCGGCCGCCTCGACGGGGTGCGCCTGCTGGCCCCGGCCACCATCGAGGCGGCCACCGCCGTCCAGAACACCCGGGCCGACCTGGTGCTGCTGAGCGCCGTGCGCTGGCGGCTGGGGTTCATGGGCTTCGCCGCCCTCGACCCGGGCGGGGGCGACGGCGCCTACGGCCACGCCGGCCTGGGCGGGTCGGTGGCCATGGTCGAGCCCCGCTCCGAGCTGGCCGTGGCCGTCACCCTGGACCGCCTGGAGCTGGACCTGCTGGGCGACGCCCGGGGCCGCTCGGTCGTCCAGGCGGCGGTGGCGGCCGCCCTCGACGCCTGACCAGCGGATCCTCCTGGGGCAACGAGGTTTCGCGGCGTTCGCAGCGGCAAGGTCCGTGGCCGCACCCGCCGCCGCAGGCGGCCTCTACGGCTGCGGACACCGAGAAGGGGCAGGGCGGAGGCGTGCGCGAGCTCCGCTCGCCCGCCGGAGCTCGATCCAACTCGACCGAATGGAGTGAGCGAAGCGAACGAATGAGGTCGAAGCCCTAGCGCCCGGTGAGGCGGGCCACCACGGGGGCGAAGGCGTGCAGGGCGTCGCCGGGGACGGTCCAGTAGCTGAGCCCCAGCTCCTCCCGCCGCCGCTCCAGGGCGTGGCAGATCTCGTCCACGCTGCCGACCAGGGCGATGGGGACCTCCAGCGCCTCGTCGGGGGCCACGCCGAAGCCGGGGGCCAGCAGCTCGGCCGTCGCCCGGGGGTCCACGCCGACCAGGCACAGAGCGGTGTGACAGTGGAGCTCCAGGCGCTCGAAGCGCTCGCCGGCCGCCTCCCGCACCCACGCCACCCGCTCCCGGAAGCGCTCGACCACCGCCGCCCGGGCCGTCTCCGAGCCCACCCGGCCGGCGGCCAGGCTGGTGTTGAAGCCCACGATGTCGGCCTCCCGCGCCGCCACGCCCAGCACCCGCCGGCCACCGCCCGCCACCATCACCGGCGGGTGCGGGCGCTGCACCGTCGGGGGCAGGCAGCGGGCGTCGCGGAGGCGGTAGTGGCGGCCGTCGAACGACACCGGGCCGCCGCCCCACAGGGCCTTTACGACCCGGACGGCCTCGTCCAGCCGCTCGATGCGCTCCCCGGGCCGGTCGTAGGCCAGGCCGTGCTGGTCGTAGTCGGCGCGCAGCCACCCCGCCCCCATCCCCAGCTCCAGGCGGCCCTCGCTGACCACGTCCAGGGTGGCCATCTCCCGGGCGAGGACGGCGGGGTGCCGGTAGTCGTTGGCGAACACGAGCGCTCCGACCCGCACCGACGTGGTCGCCGTGGCCGCCGCCGTCAGCGCCACGATGGGCGCCCACTGGTCGCCGAAGTGGTCGGGCACCTGGAGCGTGGAGTACCCGAGGTCCTCGGCCGCCCTCGCCTGGTCGCCCCACGCCTTGGCGTCGGACGCCGCCGACAGCTGCACGCCGAAGCGGAACGGTCGCCGGGCCATCGCCAGACCCTACGGCCCCCGCCGGCGGGGGCGGACGCGGAGGCCGTCGCTTAGTCTTGGGGGATGGACGCGAGGGCGTGGACGCCGAGCAGCTGGCGCGACCGGCCGGCCGCCCAGCAGCCGGACTGGCCCGACGAGGCCGCCCTCGAGCGGGCCCTCAAGCAGCTCTGCGGGCTGCCCCCGCTGGTGTTCGCCGGCGAGGCCCGCCAGCTCACCGCCTCCCTGGCCGAGGTGGCGCACGGGCGGGCCTTCCTGCTCCAGGCCGGGGACTGCGCCGAGTCCTTCGGCGAGTTCTCGGCCGACGCCATCCGCGACACGCTCAAGGTCATCCTCCAGATGGCTGTGGTGCTCACCTACAGCTCCGGGGTCCCGGTGGTGAAGGTGGGCCGCATCGCCGGCCAGTTCGCCAAGCCCCGCTCGTCGCCGACCGAGGTGGTGGGCGGCCTGGAGCTGCCGTCGTTCCGGGGCCACATCGTCAACGACGACGCCCCCGACCCGGCCTCCCGCACGGCCGACCCGCAGCGCCTCATCGGGGCCTACCACCAGTCGGCCGCCACCCTCAACCTGGTGCGGGCCTTCACCAAGGGGGGCTTCGCCGACCTCAGCCAGGTCCACGTCTGGAACCAGCAGTTCGTGGCCACCAGCAGCGAGGGCCGCCGCTACGAGGCCATCGCCTCCGAGATCGACCGGGCCATGCGGTTCATGAAGGCGTGCGGCATCGTGTCGGAGTCCCAGGCCCAGCTCCGGGAGGTGGACTTCTACACCTCCCACGAGGCGCTCCTCCTGGGCTACGAGGAGGCGCTCACCCGCCTCGACTCGCTCACCGACGACTGGTACGACTGCTCGGCCCACATGCTGTGGGTGGGCGACCGCACCCGCGAGCCCGACGGCGCCCACGTGGAGTTCCTCGCCGGCGTGGGCAACCCGCTCGGCTGCAAGGTGGGGCCCACCGCCACCGTCGACGGCGTGCTCGGGGTGTGCGAGCGCCTCGACCCCGACCGCACGCCCGGGCGGCTGACCCTCATCTCCCGCATGGGCGCCGCCCGGCTGGCCGGGGCGCTGCCGCCGCTGCTGCGGGCCGTACGGGACGCCGGGCACCCGGTGGTGTGGGCGTGCGACCCCATGCACGGCAACACCTACGTCGCCCCCGGCGGGCGCAAGACCCGCCACTTCGACGACGTCATGGCCGAGATGGAGCTGTTCTTCGGCACCTGCCGGGTCGAGGGCGTGTGGCCGGGCGGCATGCACGTGGAGCTAACCGGCGACGCCGTCACCGAGTGCCTGGGCGGCGCCGACGACGTCGCCGACCTCGACCTGCGCTACACCAGCGCCTGCGACCCCCGCCTCAACGGCCGCCAGTCGCTGGACCTCGCCTTCCGGGTGGCCGAGCTCCTCCGGGCCTGACCGGCCCCCCGCCCGGGACCCCCTGCTCGGGAGCGGGCAGGTCGGCGAGGTGGGCGGCGTCGTTGAAGCGGACCAGGGTCCAGCGGCGCTCGCCGTCGCCGGCGGGCGGGCGCTCCCACTCGGTGATCGAGGCGTTCTCGATGCGGACGAGGAAGCGGGGGGACAGGGGGACCTCGCCCAGGGCCCGCAGCGAGCACTCGATGACCCCGCCGTGGCAGGCGGCGACCACCGTCTCGCCCTCGTGGGCCGCCGCCAGGCGGGCCAGGGCGGCGCCCACCCGAGCGCAGAACACGGCCCAGCTCTCGGCGCCCGGGGCCATGGGACGGTACAGGTCGCCGCCGGTGCCCGGGTAGGCGTAGCGGGCCCGGAAGTCCTCCCACGTGATGCCGTCGGCCTCGCCCGGCCGCAGCTCGCACAGGTCCTCGTCCTGCTTGACGGTGGGGGCGCCGAGCACGGCGGCGATGGCCTCCGCCGTCTCCACCGCCCGGGGCAGGGTGCTGGCGTACAGGGCGTCGGCCGCCGCCAGCTCGCCCGTGCGCTCCAGCCGCCGGCGCAGGGCCTCGGCCTGGCGCCGGCCCAGCTCCGACAGGCCGGTGCAGCCCCTGGTGCCGCCCACGACCTGGTCCACGTGGCACTGGGCCTCGCCGTGGCGCACCAGCACCAGCCGGGTGGCCCGCCCGCCCGACGCCGCCATCAGCCCAGGTGCTCCACGAAGCGCTCCAGCTGGGACAGGTTGCGGCACTCGAAGGCGCCGTCGCAGAACCGGGCGTACTCCCGCACGATGGAGTCGCCGGTGTCCCAGTACGACCGGGGCTCGGGGTTGAGCCAGTACACCCGGCGGGCCCGGGCCGCCATCGCCCCCACCACCCAGGCCTCCGCCGCGTGGTAGTTGTTCCGGGCGTCGCCCAGCAGGATGACGGTGGTACGGGGGCCGATCTCGCCGCCCCAGCGCTCCCAGAGGGCGGTGAGGGCGTGGCCGTAGTCGGAGTGCCCGTCCAGCCACACCACGTCGGCCTCGGCGTTGACCCGCTCGACCGCCTCGGAGATGTCGTCGGCGCCGTCGAACAGGCGGGTGACCTCGTCCACGCCGTCGACGAAGGCGAAGCTGCGCACCCGGGAGAACTCCGAGGAGATGGCGTACACGAAGTGGAGGGTGAAGCGGGCGAAGGCCGCCACCGACCCCGACACGTCGGCGATCACCCAGATCTCGGGCTTGGCCGGGTGGGGGCGGCGGAACCGCGGCTCGGCGGGGACGCCCCCGTAGGACATCGAGTGCCGGACGGTGCTGCGGAAGTCCAGCGGCCCCCGGCGGCGGTGGCGGCGGCGGCGGGCGAGGCGCACGGCCAGCCGGCGGGCCAACGGCTGGAG
>JBOGHR010000154.1:0-5046 GCA_050744905.1 Acidimicrobiales bacterium | reverse complement strand
CGTCGGGCGAGGGCGGCACCAGCCCCATCCCCGCCGCCGACGACGCGAGCCGGTCGAGGTGCCGGCGCACGGCGAAGGGCCGCCCGCCGTAGGTCTTGATGGTCTCGAACACGCCGTCGCCGACGGTGAGCCCGTGGTCGAACACCGACACGCACGCCCGGTCGGCGTCCACCAGGGCGCCGTTGGCCCACACCTTCACGACGACGCCACCGCCAGCAGCCGCCGGGCCTTGAGCTCGGTCTCCTCCCACTCGCCCTCCTCCGTCGAGTCCCAGGTGATGCCGCCGCCGGTCCCCAGGTGGAGCTCGCCGGCCTCGATCCACAGCGTGCGGATGGCGACGTTGAGGTCGCCCCGGCCGGCGTCGCCGTCCACCCAGCCGACGGCGCCGCAGTACGGCCCCCGGGGGACGGGCTCCAGCTTGCGGATCATCTCCACCGCGGCCAGCTTGGGGGCGCCGGTCACCGACCCGGGCGGGAAGGTGGCGGCGATCAGCTCCGGCCAGCCGGCGTCCGCCCGGAGCCGGCCCCGCACCGTCGACACCAGGTGGTGCAGCCCGGGGTGGCGCTCCACCCGGCACAGGTGGGCGACCTCCACCGAGCCGTACTCGCACACCCGCCCCAGGTCGTTGCGCACCAGGTCCACGATCATCACGTTCTCGGCCCGGTCCTTGGGGAGGAACCCGCCGGCGGTGGCGGCCGTCCCCTTCACGGGACGCGACTCCACCACCGGGCCCGACCGCGACAAGAAGCGCTCGGGCGACGCCGAGGCGACGTGGACGCCCAGCGCCGGCAGGCGCACGACCGCCGAGTACGGCGCCGGGTTGCCCGTGGCCAGCGCCGCCCCCAGAGCGGCCACGTCCGCCCCCGGAGGCAGGGGCGCCGACAGCCGGCGGGTGAGGTTGACCTGGTACACGTCACCGTCGGCGATGGCCGCCCGCACGGCGGCGACGCCGGCGCAGAACGCCGGCCGGTCCAGGCTCGACCGCCACGCCGACGGCCCCGGGCCCACCCAACGAGCCCCGGGCCAGGGCGTGGCCGGGCGAACGTGCTCGAACCGGGCGCACACGGGCGGGGCGTCGAAGGGGACGACGACGGCCCAGAACCCGGGGCCGTCGAGGGCCGACAGGTCGGAGGTCACGTCCACCAGGCCGGTGGCCAGGCGGCCGCCGACGACGGCGAGCGGCGCGGGTGAGGGCACGGCGGCGAGCCTACGATCGGCGCCCCAGGAGGACGCATGGACTTCGCGCTGTCGCCCGAGCAGGAGCAGTTCCGCGCCGTCGTGCGCGACTTCGCCGCCGCCGAGGTGGCCCCCTTCGCCGAGGCGTGGGACCGCGACCACGCCTTCCCGGTCGACACGGTGCGGGCCATGGGCGACCTCGGCCTGTTCGGCCTGCCCTTCCCGGAGGAGTACGGCGGCTCGGGAGCCGACCTGACCACCCTGTGCGTCGCCGTCGAGGAGCTGGCGCGGGCCGACGAGTCCCTGGCCGTGACCCTGGAGGCGGCGGTGGGCCTGGGCGCCACCCCCGTGTACCGCTTCGGCACCGAGGACCAGCGCCGGCGGTGGCTTCCCGACCTGTGCGCCGGTCGGGCGCTGGCCGCCTTCGCGCTCACCGAGCCGGAGGCGGGCAGCGACGCCGGCGCCATCCGCACCCGGGCCGACCTCGACGGGGGGCAGTGGGTGATCAACGGCGAGAAGGCGTTCATCACCAACTCGGGGACGCCCATCACCTCGCTGGTCACGGTGGCGGCGCGCACCGGCGCCGGCGAGGTTTCCACCATCGTGGTGCCGGCCGGGACGCCGGGCCTGGAGGTCCAGCCGCCCTACCGCAAGATGGGCTGGCACGCCTCCGACACCCACGGGCTGGCCTTCGCCGACTGCCGCGTCCCCGAGGACCACCTGCTGGGCGGGCGGGGCCGGGGGATGGCCCAGGTCCTCGCCGTGCTCGACGAGGGGCGGGTGGCGCTGGCCGCCCTGGCGGTGGGCGTGATCGAGGCCTGCCTGGCCGCCAGCACGCACTACGCCGGGCATCGCTCGGCGTTCGGGCGCCCCATCGGCGCCAACCAGGCCATCGCCTTCAAGTGCGCCGACATGGCGGTGGCGGCCGACGCCGCCCGCCTCCTCACCTACCGCGCCGCCTGGCTCCGCGACACCGGGCGCCCCTTCACCCGGGAGGCGGCCGTGGCCAAGCTGTACGCCACCGAGGCGGCGGTGACCGCCACCCGCCAGGCGACCCAGGTGTTCGGCGGGTACGGCTTCATGGACGAGACGCCGGTCAGCCGCTTCTACCGGGACGCCAAGGTGCTGGAGATCGGCGAGGGGACGAGCGAGGTCCAGCGCCTCCTGATCAGCCGGGCCCTGGGCCTGCCGGCCACCTGAGCACCCGGCCACGGAGGCGCCGGGGTGACCCGGGGGGCCGCTGCTGGCGCCCTGGCTGCGGACACCGAGGAGGGACAGGGCGGAGGCGGCGCGAGCTCCCCTCGCCCGCCGGAGCACGATCCGACTCGACCGAATGGAGTGAGCGAAGCGAACGAACGAGGTCGAAGCACCAGACGGCGGGGGCCGCCCCGGGCGGCGCCGCTAGCCTCGGCCCCGCGTGATCCCCCTCAAGGACGAGAACCCCACGACGACCACGCCGGTCGTCACGGTGATCCTCATCGCTGCCTGCGTGCTGGTGTGGGTGGGCGTCCAGCAGGGCGGCCAGCGGGAGGACAACGACGCCTTCACCTTCGAGACGGCGGCCATCCCCTGCGAGGTGGTGCAGGGTCGGCCGCTGACGGTGGAGGAGGTGCGCGACACCGTCCAGTTCGACGACGAGACGGCGTGCACGTCGTCGCCGGTGACCGAGCCGTTCTTCCCCGACAAGAACGAGTACCTCGCCCTCCTCTACTCGATGTTCATGCACGGCAGCTGGATCCACCTGCTCGGCAACATGCTGTTCCTCTGGGTGTTCGGCAACAACATCGAGGACCGGCTGGGGGCCGCCAAGTACGTGGGCTTCTACCTCGTCGCCGGGGTGGTCGCCACCGCCGCCCACATCGCCGTGCAGCCTGCCAGCACGGTGCCCCTGGTCGGCGCCTCGGGCGCCATCGCCGGGGTGATGGGGATGTACCTGGTGCTGTTCCCCAACGTGCAGATCCGTTCGTTGATCCTGCTCGGCTTCTTCATCCTGTTCCGCGACATCTCGGCCAAGTGGCTGCTCGGGATCTGGCTGGTGTCGCAGTTCTTCGTCAACCCCAACGAGGGCGTCGCCTGGATGGCGCACGTGGGCGGGTTCGTGTTCGGCGTGGTGGCCGGCCTGCTCCTGCGGGCCACGGGCGAGCCCGAGCCCCGGCCCTACCCGTCGCCCACCCCCTGGCGCTACTGAGGGGCGGTCGCCTCCAGAGCCTCGGCCACCACCGCGGCCAGGTCGTCGCCGACCACGTCCGGCTCGGGGGTGACCGGGAGGTCGCGCCCGGTGGTGACGCCGCTCAGCACGAGGGCGAAGCGGGCGCCCAGGTGGCGGGCCAGCGCCCCGTCGGTGGACGGCCGGTCGCCCACCATCACCTCGAGGGGGCCGACCCGCTCCTTCACCAGCGCCACCATGGCCTCGTGGGGCTTGCCGGCCACCTCGGGCCGGGCCGAGCTGGCGTAGGCGACGGCGGCCAGCAGCGCCCCGCCGCCGGGGATCTCGCCCTCCGAGGTGGGGTAGGTGGCGTCGTCGTTCGTCCCCACCAGCCGGGCGCCGGCCCGCACGGCCGACGCCGCCTCGGTGAGGCGTTCGTAGTCGAACTCGGCGTGCCACCCCACCACCACGGCGTCGGCCGGCCCCCGCTCCACCGGCGTCACCCCCCGTGCGGCCAGCGCCTCCTCCACGCCGGGACCGGCGCAGACCAGCGCCGTCGTCCCCGGCTCGAGCAGCGAGGCGGCGGCCTGGGCGGACGTCACCACGTCGTCGGGGTCGGCGGGGACCCCGGCGTCGGCCAGCTTGGCCACGTAGGCAGCCACCGGCTTGTTGGAGTTGTTGGTCAGGAACACCACCCGCTCCCCGGAGGCGCGCAGCCTGGCTACGGCCTCCGCCGACCCGGGGATCGGCGCGTCTCCCCGCCACAGGACGCCGTCGAGGTCCACCGCCCACGTCATGGCCGCCATGGTGGTCGCTCACGGGGCCCCCGCACCAGCCGGCGGACCGGTCGACGCCCCCCATCCGGGGGGGACGGCGGCCAGGCGGCCGCCCTTGCCGCCGCAGGCGCCACCGGCGAACGTGGAGGTGGGCCATGGCTTCCTGGTCCACCGTCACCCGGGCCGCGCCCCGGCTGGGCCGTCACCGTCGGGCAGCGCTTCGACGCGACCGGGCCCGGCCTGCTCGCCGTCCCGGGCCGCCGGGCGGCTCCTCGGTCACCCCCGGAGGGCGGCCCGGGCCTGTGCTACGCATGGTGGGTGCCCCGGTTCCAGCCCTTCGCCGGCGTGCGGTACGCCCCGCCCGGTGGCCGCCTCGACGACGTCGTGGCCCCCCCCTACGACGTCATCACCGCCGACGAGCGGGCCGCCCTCGTCGCCCGCAGCCCGTACAACGCCGTCCGCCTGGAGCTGCCCGCCGACGAGGGGGGACGCTACCGCTACCAGGTCGCGGCCTCGCTGTGGGCGACGTGGCGGGCCGACGGCATCCTGCGCAGCGACGACCAAGCGTCGTTCTACGTGTACCGCATGGGCTACCGCGACGCAGCGGGCACGCCCCGCCAGACGACCGGGGTGATCGGCGCGCTCGCCCTGTCGACCCTCGACGAGGGCGACGTGCTGCCCCACGAGCACACCACGCCCAAGGCGCGGGCCGACCGGCTCGACCTGCTCCGGGCGTGCCGGGCCAACCTGTCGCCCATCTGGGTGCTGTCCACCACCCCGGGGCTCACCGAGCTGTGCGAGCTGCCGGCGCCACCCGACGCCCGGGGGACCGACGCCGACGGCGTCCACCACCGCCTCTGGCGGGTGTCGCAACCGGGCCTCGTCGAGGCCATCGCCGCGGCGGTCGCCGCCGCACCGGTGATCGTGGCCGACGGCCACCACCGCTAC
>JBOGHR010000153.1:0-1876 GCA_050744905.1 Acidimicrobiales bacterium | reverse complement strand
GGCCAGCGCCAGCGCGTCGCCCTGGCCCGGGCGTTGGCCGCGTCGCCGCGCGTGCTGGTCCTCCACGACCCGACGACGGCGGTGGACCCGGTGACGGAGGCGACGCTCGCCGCCGGGCTGCGTGAGTGGCGGACAGGGGCCACGACGATCGTGGTCACCACCAGCCCGACCCTGCTGGCGACCGCCGACCGGGTGTCGGTCGTGGAACGGGGCGCGGTGATCGCCGAAGGGTCGCACCGGGAGCTGCTGGATCGCTGCCCGCCCTACGCGCGGACGGTCCTGGCGTGAGCCCGGGCGCCTCCCTCCCCGTCGCCGACGGGAAGTCGGTCGCCGCCGTCGTCCGCCGCCTCCTGCGGTCCCGCCGGCGCATGACCGCCCTGTGCCTCGCCCTGTTCGCGGCCGCAGCCGTGGCGGGCATGGCGGCGCCGCTGCTGCTCGGCACCATCGTGGACCGGGTGGCCGGCGGCGCTGCGCCGTCGGCGCTGGCCGGGCTCGTCGCCGCCCTGGCCGTGGCCGCCGTCGTCCAGGGTCTCCTCTCCATGGCCGCCCCGGCGGTAGCGGCGCACGCCAGCGAGCCCGCCCTCGCCGAGCTGCGGGAGGAGTTCGTCACCCGCGCCCTGGACCTGCCCCTCGACCTCGTCGAGGAGGCGGGTACGGGCGAGGTGGTGGCGCGATGCGACGGCGACGTCGCCGCCGTCTCCGACGCCGTGCGCGCCGCGTTGCCGGAGCTGCTGGTGGCCGCGCTCACCCTGGCCGTGTCCATCGTCGGCATCACCGCCCTGGACTGGCGCCTGGGCCTCGCCGCCCTGTGCGCCGTCCCGGTCCAGGCGTACACCCTGCGGTGGTACCTGCCGCGCTCCGCGCCCCTCTACGCCGCCGAGCGCGAGGCGGCGGGCCGCCGGTCGGCCCAGCTCCTCGAGACCGTGGCGGGCGCCGACACCGTGCGGGCGCTGGGCGTGGACGACCGCCACCGCGACCTCGTGGCGGCGAGGTCTGCCGAGGCGGCGGCCCTCGTGGTCGACGCCACCCGTCTGCGCACCCGCTTCTTCGCCCGGCTCAACGTCGCCGAGGCCATCGGGCTGAGTGCGGTGCTCGGCGTCGGGTTCCTCCTGGTGCGCGGGGGCGACGTCACCGTCGGCGCGGTGACGGCGGCCGCCCTGTTCGTGCAGCGGGCCTTCGACCCGGTGAACGTCCTCCTGGGGCTGGTCGACGAGATGCAGCTGGCCGCCGCCGCCCTCGGCCGGCTCGTCGGGATCACCGCCCTGCCCGCACCGGCCGCGCCGCAGGCCACGTCCCGGGCGGCTCCCGCCGTCCACGTGGCGGCCGTCACCCACGGCTATCGCCCGGGCCAGGACGTCCTCCACGACGTCGACCTCCACGTGCGCGCCGGTGAGCGGGTGGCCGTCGTCGGCGCCAGCGGGGCGGGCAAGAGCACGCTGGCCAAGCTGGTGGCCGGCGTCCACACGCCGACCGCCGGCACCATCCACGTCGCCCGCTGCCCGGTGGCCGATCTCGCCGAGGTCGGTGGGCGCCGGCCCGTCGTCCTGGTGACCCAGGAGGTCCACGTGTTCTCCGGCACGCTGGCCGGCGACCTGCGGCTGGCGGCACCGGGGGCGGATGACGACGACCTGCGGCGGGCGCTCGTGGCCGTCGGGGCGTGGCCGTGGGTGGACGCCCTACCCGCGGGTCTGGACACGGTCGTCGGCGAGGGCGGGTGGCCTCTGACCGCCCTCCAGGCGCAGCACCTCGCGCTCGCCCGCCTGCTGCTGGCCGACCCGGCGGTGGCGATCCTCGACGAGGCGACGGCCGAGACGGGCAGCGCCGGGGCGCGCGTCCTGGAGTCGGCGACGGCCGCCGCCATCGCCGGGCGGACGGC
>JBOGHR010000152.1:0-10653 GCA_050744905.1 Acidimicrobiales bacterium | reverse complement strand
GGCCCAGCACAGGTCGAGGGCGACCCGCCGCCGGGCCAGCCGGGCGAGGGCGGCCACCCCGGCCGCCAGGGCGTCGCCGCCCAGGGTCCCGCTGTCGACGACCACGCTGTCCGCCGCCCGCACCAGGGCGTCGCCGGGCTCGGGCACCCCGCGCACGAACCACACCGCCACCGGCAGGTCGGGCAGGGTCAGGGGCTCGACCAGCGAGGCGAGGTTCTCGGCCGGGGCGCCCCGCACCTGGAGCCGGATGTCCTCGGACCACACCGGGCGGCCCTCGGCCACCGAGCCGTGGAGCAGCACCGAGGCGTCGATGCCGTCGGGGCGGGCGCCGGGGCGGGGGAGCACGACGATGTTGCGGCCCGGGTGGCGCCGCCCGAGGCGGTGCACGGCGTCGCACGCCCGCTCCACCTCGTCCTCGTCGGCGGCCACCAGGACCAGGTTGGTGACGCTGGCCCGGGTGGCCGTGCGCTGCCCGCCCCGGCGCAGGTCGCCCAGGGCGTCGATCACCTGGCTCAGGCGCACGTTCTCGCCCCGCCAGCTCCCCAGCTCGCCGGGCGCTACGGGCTGCGCCACCGGCGCCCGTCCCGCTCGAGGAGGCGCTCGGCCTCCCGGGGCCCCCACGAGCCGGCCCGGTAGCGGGCCAGCGGCGTGGTGTCGTCGGCCCACACCTCCAGGATGGGGTCGACCACCCGCCACGCCTGCTCCACCTCGTCGGCCCGGATGAACAGGGTGGGGTCGCCGACCATGGCGTCGAGCAGGAGGCGCTCGTAGGCGTCGGGCGTCTGCTCCAGGAAGGCGGCGCCGTAGGCGAAGTCCATGGCCACGCTGCGGACGCGGAAGGCCTGGCCGGGAACCTTGGCGCCGAAGCGCAGGGCGATGCCCTCGTCGGGCTGGATGCGCAGGACCAGGGCGTTGCGGCCCAGCCCCCGCGTCTCCCGGGACCCGAAGGGGAGGTGGGGGACGTCGCGGAACTCCATGGCCACCTCGGTGACCCGCTTGGGCAGGCGCTTGCCGGTGCGGACGTAGAACGGCACGCCGGCCCACCGCCAGTTGTCCACGTCCACCCGCATGGCCACGTAGGTCTCGGTGCGGCTGTGCGGGCCCACGCCCTTCTCCTGGCGGTAGCCCGCCACCTCCTCGCCCTCCACCCAGCCGCCCTCGTACTGGCCCCGCACGACGTCGATCGTCACCTCGTCGTGGGTGGGGATGTCGACCGCCCGCAGCGCCTTGACCTTCTCGTCGCGGATGCCCTTGGCGTCCACCGTGACCGGCGGCTCCATCACGGTCAGGGCCAGCACCTGCAGGACGTGGTTCTGCACGATGTCGCGCAGCGCCCCCGCCGACTCGTAGAACCCGCCGCGGTGGCCGACCCCCAGCGACTCGGCCACCGTGATCTGCACGTGGTCGACGTAGCGGCGGTTCCAGATGGGCTCGAAGATGGCGTTGGCGAAGCGCAGGGCGAGGACGTTCTGGACCGTCTCCTTCCCCAGGTAGTGGTCGATGCGGTAGACCTGCTCCTCCCGGAAGCTGTCGTGGATGGCGTCGTCGAGCGCCAGGGCGCTGGCCAGGTCCCGCCCGTAGGGCTTCTCGACCACCAGCCGGACGAAGCACCCGTCGCGTCGCTGCTCGTTGAGCCCGTGCTCGCTAAGGGCGGCGGCCACGCCGGCGAACACGTCGGGCGGGGTGGCCAGGTAGTGGACCCGGTTGCCCTCGGTGCCGGCGCCGGCGTCCAGCTCGTCGAGCACCTCCCGCAGGCGCACGAAGGTGGGCCCGTCGGTGTAGCCCCCGGCCACGTAGCGGAACCCGCCCACCAGGGCCTCCCATGCCGCGCTGGGCTTGGGGACCGCCTCGAGCATGCGGGCCCCGAACTCGTCGTCGCTCATGGGCGTGCGCCCCACGCCCACCACCGCGAAGGCCGGCGACAGCCGGCGGTCGGCGGCCAGGGCCTCCAGGGCGGGAGCCAGCTTGCGGCTGGTCAGGTCGCCCGAGGCGCCGTAGACCACCAGGGCGCACGGCGGCGCCCGCCGGTCCGACTCCAGGCCCTCGGCCAGCGGGTTGAGCCCGGCCGCGCCCTCGCCGGCCTCAGGACCGGGGGTCGACGGTGGCATCGCCGGGCTCCTCGTGGGCCTTCACGTCCTCGGCCGCCTGCGCCTCGGTGAAGAACGAGTGGCCCCCGAACTGGTTGCGCAGGGCGGCCACCACCCGGGCGGCGAAGCGCTCCTCGTCGCGGGAGGCGAAGCGGGCGAACAGGGAGGCGGTGATGACGGGGGCCGACACCGACCGGGCCACCGCCTCCTCGACGGTCCACCGGCCCTCCCCCGAGTCGGCCACGACGCCCTTGATGGCGGCGAAGTGCGCGGGCTCGGCCAGGGCCAGCTCGGTCAGCTCCAGCAGCCAGGAGCGCACCACCGAGCCGTGGTTCCACAGGGCGGCGATCTGGTGGAGGTCGAGGTCCAGCTCGTCCGCCGCGTCGAGCAGGGCGAAGCCCTCGGCGTAGGCCTGGAGGAGGCCGTACTCGATCCCGTTGTGGATCATCTTGGTGAAGTGGCCGGCGCCCGACGGGCCCACGTGGGCGTAGCCGTCGGGCGGCGCCAGGTCGGCGAGCACCGGCTCCAGGCGGCGCACGGCGTCCCGGTCCCCGCCCACCATCAGGCAGTAGCCGTTGCGCAGGCCCCACACGCCGCCCGACACCCCGGCGTCGACGAAGGCGATGCCCCGCCCGGCCAGGGCCGCCGAGCGGGCCTGCGCCTCCTTGTAGTTGGAGTTGCCGCCGTCGACGATCACGTCCCCGGCGTCGAGCAGGGCGGCCACCGCCTCGACCGACGACCGCGTCGGCGGGCCGGCGGGCACCATGAGCCACACCGCCCGGGGCGGGGGAAGGCGCTCGACCAGCTCCTCCACGCTGGCGGCGCCGGTGGCGCCCTCGTCGGCCGCCTTGGCGACAAGGGCCAGGTCCCGGTCGTAGGCCACCACCTCGTGGCCGGCGTCCACCAGGCGGCGGGTCATGTTGGCGCCCATGCGCCCGAGGCCCACCATGCCGATGCGGACCTACCCCACCTCCTTCAGGTCGTCGACGGCGAAGCGCCGGACCCGCCGCCCCCGCTGCTCCAGCGAGCGCAGGTCGCCCAGGGACTGGGCCGCGATCAGGGTGTTGAAGTCGTAGGGGGCGGTGGGGACGGGCAGCGACGGCGACGGCGTGCGGTCGACGAGCTGGACGGCGACCACCGACGGCGGGCCGCCCTTGTGGAGCTGGCCGGTGGAGTGGAGGTAACGGGGGCCGTAGCCGGCGGTGACGGCGGTGCCGCCGAGCCCGTCGCGCAGCGCCGCCCGCAGCCGCTCGAGGGCCTCGCCGTGCCCGTAGGCCAGGAAGGCCTGGACGGCCACGTAGTCGCCGGGCGCCACCTGGCCCGCCAGCCAGTCGGTGACGGTGGCCGGGTCGTGGGCCTCCACCGGCGGGAGGGGCAGGGAGGCGAGGAGCCGGTCGGCGTTGGCCTTGGCGATCGCCACGTCGGGCTCGTCGAAGGGGTCGACGCCCAGGACGTGGCCGGCCACCGCCACGGCGATCTCCCAGCGGTAGAACTCGGCGCCCAGGTCGAGCGGGTCGTCGAGCTCCAGGGCCACGAGGTAGCGGTCGTCGCCCTGCTCCACCTCGGTGGTCGGCACGGGGACGCAACCGGTCCCGCGCTTGCCCGTCGACTCGGCCACCAGCTGCTCGACCCACAGCCCGAACTCGGCGTAGCGGTGGGGCACCACCACGGTGAGCTTGTCGCGGCCGGCCATGGCCGCCCGCCCGATGCCCAGGCCCAGCTCCACGGCCGCCTCCCGGTCCACGGCCAGGGCGCGGTCCAGGAGGCCGGCCACGTCCACGCCGGCCAGGACGGCGGGCACCAGCCCGAAGTACGACAGGACCGAGTAGCGCCCGCCGATGTCGGCCGGGTTCAGGAACACGCGGTCGAAGTCCCCGTCCTCCCCCATGGCCGCCAGCGGTGTGCCGGGGTCGGTGACGGCCGCGTAGCGGCTGGCGTCGGGGACCCGGGCCCGGCAGTGGGCCAGGAGCGACAGGACCTCCTGGGTCGTGCCCGACTTGGAGGAGACGACGAAGTAGGCGTCGTCGAGGTCCACCGACGCCACCGTCTCGGGGTGGGTGGTGTCGAGGACCACCAGGCGGTCGCCGCCCGACGCCGCCCGGAGGACCTCGGGGCCGAGCGACGACCCGCCCATCCCGAGCAGGACCACCCGGGCGGCGTCGATGGTGGACGCCCACGCCGACAGCTCGGCCGCCTCGGCCCGCATCCGCTCGGCCACCGTCAGCCACCCGAGGCGGGATGTCGAGACGTTGCCCTCGGGCCACAGCCCGGCGTCGCCGCCCAGCAGGCGGGCCAGCACCTCCCGGGCGGCGGGGCCGGCGGCGACGGTCACCGGCTGGTGGCCTGGTCGGTGAGGACCTGGATCAGCTCGTCGTAGGACTTGGCGAAGGAGGCCACGCCCTCTTCCTCAAGCACGACGGCCACGTCGTCCATGTCCACCCCCACCTCCGCCGCCTGCTCCAGCGCCCGGCGGGCGCCGTCGGGGTCGGCGTCGAGCGTGCGCGCCAGGGTGCCGTGGTCCAGGAAGGCCTCGATGGTGGGCTCGGGGAGGGTGTCGACCGTGTCGGGGCCGATGAGGCTGTCGACGTACAGCAGGTCGGGGTAGGCGGGGTCCTTGGTGGAGGTGGACGCCCACAGGGGCCGCTGGCGGCGGGCGCCGCGGGCGGCCAGGGCCTCCCACCGCGGCCCGGAGAAGCGGTCCAGGAACCGCTGGTAGGCGACCTGGGCCTGGGCCACCGCCACCTTGCCCCGCAGCGCCAGGGCCTGGGCCGTGCCGATCTCCTCCAGCCGGCGGTCCACCAGGGTGTCCACCCGGCTGACGAAGAACGACGCCACCCCGGCCACCGTCGACAGGTCGCCGGCGAAGGCCTCCAGCCCCGACAGGTACGCCTCCATGACCGCCTCGTAGCGGTCCAGCCCGAAGATGAGGGTGACGTTGATGTTGGCGCCCTCGGAGACCATGCGCCGGATCGCCTCGACGCCGGCCTCGGTGGCCGGGATCTTCACGAACAGGTTGGGGCGGTCGACCCGGCCGTGGAGCCACCGGGCGGCCCGCACGGTTGCGTCGGCGTCGGAGGCGATGGCCGGGGCCACCTCCAGGGACACGAACCCGTCCCGGCCCCCGCTCTGGTCGTACAGCGGGGCCAGGACCGACAGGGCGCTGCACACGTCCTCGATGACCAGCTCCCAGTAGGCGTCCTCGACGCTGTGGGTGCCGATCAGGTCGGCGAACCTGGCGTCGTAGTCCTGGCCGGCCTGGAACGCCTTGGCGAAGATGGTGGGGTTGGAGGTGACGCCTCGCACGCCCAGCTCCACCAGCTCGCCCAGCCGACCGGTGGTGACCATGGGGCGGGTGAGGTTGTCGACCCAGGGGCTCTGCCCGAGCTCGTCGTGCAGCCGGCGCAGCCGGCTCGGTCCGGCCCCGGCCCGGTCGGCGTCGGTCAATCCCCGTCCTCCAGAGCGGCCAGGAGGGCCCTGGCCCGCTCGGCCACGTTCTCCGGGGTGAACCCCAGGTTGGCCAGGGCCACCTTGCCCGGCGCCGAGGCGCCGAAGCGGTCGATGGACACCGAGTCGTCGGCCCACCGGTCCCATCCGAAGGAGGAGCCCGCCTCGACGGCGAGGGTGGGGACGTCGGAGGGCAGCACGGACTCTTGATACCCCTCGTCCTGGTCCTCGAACAGGTCCCAGGACGGCATCGACACCACCCGCGCCACGACGCCCTCGGCGGCCAGCCGCTCGGCCGCGCCCAGGCACACGTGGACCTCGCTGCCGGTGCCGATGAGCACGACGTCGGGCTCGTCGCCGCCGTGCTCGAGCACGTAGGCGCCCCGGGCCACGTCGTCGGCCCGGTCGGCCGTAGCCTCCAGGATGGGCAGGTCCTGGCGGGACAGCAGCAGCCCGGTGGGCCCGTCGTCGTTGACCGCCACCCGCCAGGCGTGGGCCGTCTCGTTGGCGTCGGCGGGGCGGATGAGGCGCAGGCCGGGCATGGCCCGCATGGCGGCGATGTGCTCGACCGGCTGGTGGGTGGGGCCGTCCTCGCCCAGGCCCACCGAGTCGTGCGTCCAGGAGTAGACGACCTTGGCCTCGCTGATGGAGGCCAGGCGCACCGCCGGGCGCATGTAGTCGCTGAAGATGAAGAAGGTGCCGCCCACGGGGAGCACGCCGCCGTGGAGGGCGGCGCCGTTCATGATCGAGCCCATGGCGTGCTCCCGGACGCCGAAGTACACCAGCCGCCCGCCGTGGTCGTCGCGCGACTGCACGCCGTGCTCCTTCAGGAAGGTGCCGGTGTTGCCAGTCAGGTCGGCGCCGCCGGCGATGATCCCGGGCACGGCGTCGGCGATGGCGTTGAGGCACTGGCCGCTGGCCTTGCGGGTGGCCAGCGCCTTGCCCGCCTCGAAGGTGGGCAGCTTCGCCTCCCAGCCGTCGAGGCCCCTGCCGTCGAGGCAGGCCTCCAGGCGGTCCCGGTCGCCGGTCCAGGCGTCCATCCGGCCCTGCCACTCGCGGCGCAGGGCCCGGCCCCGGGGGATGCACTGGCGGTACATCTCGTAGACCTCGTCGGGGATGTGGAAGGTCTCGTCCGGCGGGAGGCCCAGGATCTCCTTGGTGACGCGGATCTCCTCGTCGCCCAGGGGGTTCCCGTGGGCGTCGGCGGTGTCGGTGAACTTGGGCGACGGCCACCCGATGTGGCTGCGCAGGCAGATGATCGACGGCCGGTCCTCGACCGCCATGGCCCGGCGCAGCGCCTCCTCCAGGGCCTCGGTGTCGTTGGCGATCTCGCCGACGTCGTCCACGTGCCAGCCGTACGCCTCGAAGCGCCTGGGGACGTTGTCGCTGTAGGACAGCTCGGTGGGGCCGTCGATGGAGATGTGGTTGTCGTCGTAGACGTAGACGAGCCGGCCCAGGCCCAGGTGGCCGGCCAGCGAGGCCGCCTCGTGGCTGACGCCCTCCTCCAGGTCGCCGTCGCTGCAGAACACGAACGTGTGGTGGTCGCACACCTCGGGGCCGAACTGGGCCCGCAGCCAGCGCTCGGCGATGCCCATGCCGACGGCGTTGGCGAACCCCTGCCCGAGGGGGCCGGTGGTGACCTCGACGCCCTTGGTGTGGTGCACCTCGGGGTGCCCCGGCGTCTTGGAGCCCCACTGCCGGAACTGGCCGAGGTCGTCGACGGTGAGGTCCTCGTAGCCGGTCAGGTGCAGCATCGAGTACAGCAGGACCGAGGCGTGGCCCACCGAGAGGACGAAGCGGTCGCGGTCGGGCCAGTCGGGCGCCGAGGGGTCGTGGCGCATGACCCTGGTCCACAGCACGTGGGCCAGGGGGGCCAGCGCCATGGCGGTGCCGGGATGGCCGGAGTTGGCCTTCTGCGGCATGTCCATGGCCAGCCCGCGGATGACGTTGATGCCGAGCAGCTCCAGATCCTTGTCGAAGGCCTTTTCCATGGCCCCAACCCTAGTGACCGGTCGCCCCCGGAGGTAAATGGGCCCGGGGGCTCAGGCGTCGCGGAACAGGGCGATCGAGGCGGTGAACCCGTGGACGAAGTTGCGCCCGCCCACCGGGCCGAACTCGCCGGCGGCGAAGAACCCGGCGGCGGGGACGTGGACGCGCTCGTCGAGCACCTTGGCGTCGTGGTCGGGCGTGCCGAACAGGCGCATGCCCCGGCCGTTGCACGTGAACACCAGGGCGGCGTCGGCCTCCCGGCCGGCCAGGAGCTGGCGCAGGTCCTCGTCGGCGGTGGCGGCGTCGCGGACGTGGAACTGGACGGTGGCGCCCACCGGCACCAGGTCGTCCACGGCGATGGCGCCCGTGGCCTGGTCGGCGCCCAGCACGTTGCGGACGAGGAAGTCGCCCCGCTCGAAGTCGAGCTTGCGCTCGTCGATGACCTGGCCCAGGTGGAGGCCCTGGTCGATGAGGTCGACCTCCTCCTCCGACATCCCGTCGGCGGTCATCTGGACCAGCCGCTCCAGGGCCGGGCTGCCGGCCAGCTCCACCACGTAGTTCCGCTCCGCCCGCGTCACGATGTACGGGCGCCCGATGGGCCGGCACCCCTGGGAGACCACCGTCTCCACGTCGACGCCGGGGCCGATGAGGGCGCCCACCGCGCCGGCGGCGTGCACCTGGCGGCCGAGCACCAGCCGGTTGCCTCCCGGGCCGGCCGCCGCCGAGGCGTTCCCCCCCACCACCCGCAGGCCGGGGTGGCGCTCGGCCAGCTGCCCGTAGAGCTCCTGGACCGGGAAGGAGTAGGGGTCGGCCAGCAGGACCACGGCGGAGGGCTCGAAGGGAACCTCCGCCGGCCAGCCGTCGAACCGGAACCCGCCGGCGCCCCGGTAGGCGGTGAGGCGGACGGCCTCCACGGGCCCGAAGCGCCCCGCCCACAGGCTCACGCCCGGCTCCCGCTCGACCTCCCGCCCGGTGCCCACGACGGAGACCGCCGCGCAGCCCAGCAGGGTGGCGGGCCGCAGCACCTCGTCGATGGCGCGGGCCGCGTCCTCCAGGGCCCCGGCGTGGGGCGGGGTGACGAACACCACGGCCAGGTCCGGCGCCGGGCCCAGCTCCTCCAGCACCTGCCCCGCCACCTCGCCCACCGCGGTGGCCGGCACCGGGTGCTGGGAGAGGGCGGCGGCGAACGGCATGGCGGCCTACCCGGCGGGCGGGAGCAGGGTGAGGGGGACCACCGTCCACGGGCCCTGGCCGACCCGGCAGTGGGCCTCGATCGTCCCGAGCGCCGGGTAGGTGAGCTCACCGCGCACCAGCCGGTAGGTGAACTTGCCCGGCTCCACGGTGAACGGCGACACGTTGCGGGCCACCTCCTCGCCCGCCTCGTCGCGGAACTGCACCTCCAGGACCCCGTTGCCGGCCTCGCCGGCCCGGCAGCGGACCAGCACGATCAGGTGGGGTGTGACGGTCACGGGCGGGGGGCTGGGCGCCTGGAGCGAGAACATCACCCCGGTGAGGTCGATCCGGGTGGGCCCGCCGGGCGAGGCCTGGCGCAGGTTGAGGTTCTCGCAGAAGAGGGCTGACACGATGTCCATCGGCCCCAACCTACTGGCCGACGCCCGCCGTGGCCCGGAGCCGGGCGCTACGCGGCCTGCCGGGCCGCCGGCCGGCGCAGCCGGGCGCGGTGGTGGCGGACCGTCGCCCACCCCCGCCGCTCCAACAGGCGCACCACCCACCAGCCGGGGTCGACCTCGCCCCGGGCCAGGGCCAGGCGGGCCGAGGTGGGCGCGGCGTGGTGGTTGTTGTGGAGCCCCTCGCCCACCGTGAGCCACGCCAGCCACTGGTTGTTGCGGGCGGTGTTGTCGTGCGGCTGGCGCCCGAACCGGTGGCCGACGGCGTTGACGGCGGCGTTGACCAGCAGGTAGCTGGCGGCGTGGAAGGACGCGGCCACCGCGGCCACCGCCGGGCCGAGCACGACCACGAGCACGCCGACGCCCAGGGCGAGGCCGACCAGGGCGTGGTCGAACAGGGCCCGGTCCCAGCGGTCGGGCGGCAGGTCGCGGGCGTAGCGGAGGACATCGGGGTCGCGCGCCGCCCGCCGGTAGAGCACCACGTTGGCGAGCTGTACGGCGGCGAAGCCCTCGAGCAGCGGCGAGTGCGGGTCGCCCTCGACGTCGGTGGACGCGTGGTGCTTGCGGTGGACGGCGACCCACTGGCGGGGGCGGATGCCGGTGAGCACCCAGGTGAGGACGCGGAACGCGGCGGCGGCGCCCGGAGCCAGGGCGAGGGACCGGTGGGCGAGGGCCCGGTGCAGGTAGACGGTGGTCACGACGGTGCCCAGCTGGCAGACGAGGAAGCCGGCGACCACGCCGGCGAGGAGGGTGCGCACCCGGACACGTTACCTACCTACCGGTAGGTAGGCGCAATCGACGGGCGGCCCCGCACGCCGGCGATCGGGGGTCGGGCCGCCAAGTAGGGCAAGATCGGGGGGACCGTGGCCATCCCCGAGGGTTCATCGACGCGCCAGGCGATCCTGGCGGAGGGCCGGCGCCTGTTCGCGCACCACGGCTACGACGGGACCTCGCTCAACGACATCGCGGCGGCCGTCGGGATCCGCCGCCCGAGCCTGCTCCACCACTTCCCGTCCAAGGAGTCCCTCTACCGGGAGGTGTTCGAGGTCGCCCTGGCCGACTGGTTCACCAGGGTCAACGAGGCCATCGAGGCGCCCACCGACGGCTGGGCCCAGGTGGACCACGTGCTCAGCGCCGGGTTCCGGTTCTTCGCCGAGAACCCCGACTTCGTGCGCATGGTCCGCCGGGAGGCGCTCGACGGCGGTGAGCACCTGGGCCTCGACCTGGGCGCCGCCCTCAAGCCGCTGTTCTTGCGGGCCCGGGGGTTCTTCGAGAAGGAGATGGACGCCGGCCACTTTCGCCGCCACGACCCCGAGCAGCTGCTGCTCACCGGGTACGGCGCCCTGCTCAGCTACTTCGGCGACCTGCCCTTCCTGGAGTCGCTGCTCGACCGCGACCCTCTCGACGCCGAGGCCATGGAGCGCCGGCTCGAGCACGTACGGGTCTTCTTCCGGGCCGCCCTCGAGCCCTGACGCCCTCCGGCCGGTCCGGCGCGAGTCGTACGC
>JBOGHR010000151.1:0-3396 GCA_050744905.1 Acidimicrobiales bacterium | reverse complement strand
CCCCCGCCCGGCGCCGGCCACGGCACCCCCATCTCGGCGAAGGCGGCGAGGGCCATGCCCGCCAGCAGGTCGTCGGGGGGCAGGGCCGTGGCGGCGCGGCGCTCGCCCGGGGCCATCACCGCCATGATGGCAGAGGTCCGTACCATGGCTCACGTGGGCGTGGCGTTCGACCGGGTGGTGGTCGTGGGGCTGGGCATGGTGGGCGAGTTGCTGGCCCGCCTCCTCCACCGGGGGGGCCACGGGGTGACCGGCGCCGACCGGTCGCTGCGGGGCGGCCTCCCGTTCCCGGTGACCGTCCTCGACGTGGAGGACCCCGAGGCTCTGCGGGCGGCCGTGGCCGGCGCCGACGCGGTGGTGGCCTGCCTCCCGTTCGGGGTGAACCTGCCCGTCGCCCGGGCGGCGGCCGAGGTCGGCGTCCACTACTTCGACCTCTCCGAGGACACGGCCGGCGCCCGGCAGGTGGCCGAGCTGGCCGAGGGGGCCGAGGTGGCGTTCGCCCCCGCGTGCGGCCTGGCCCCCGGGCTGATCGCCGTCGTGGGCGCCTCGCTGGCCCGGGGCCTCGACCGGCCGCACGCGCTGGAGATGAAGGTCGGCGCCCTCCCCCGCCACCCGAGCGGCCTGCTCGGCTACGCCT
The DNA here is from genome assembly GCA_050744905.1 of Acidimicrobiales bacterium. Lineage (GTDB taxonomy): Bacteria > Actinomycetota > Acidimicrobiia > Acidimicrobiales > DATLFN01. The sequence goes on along the minus strand of JBOGHR010000151.1, from coordinate 2,762 downwards.
TCAACTGGTCCCCCGAGGGCGTCGTCAACGAGTACCTCAACGACTGCGAGGTCATCCGGGGCGGCGAGGTGCGCGTCGTGCCCGCCATGAGCGATCTGGAGACGGTGTGGATCGGCGGGACCCAGCTGGAGGCGTTCGCCACGTCGGGCGGCCTGGGGACGATGTGCCGCACGTTCGAGGGGCGGGTCGAGCGCATGGACTACAAGACGCTGCGCTACCCGGGCCACTGCCAGCTGATGCGGTTCTTCTTCGACGAGCTGCACCTGCGCGACGACCGGGCGCTGGCCGGCCGCATCCTGGTCGACGCCAAGCCCCCGGTGGACGACGACGTCGTCTACCTGTACGCCGCCGCCGAGGGCTGGCGCGGCGGCCGGTTCGTGCGCGAGCAGGTCGTACGGTCCTTCGAGCCCATCGCCATCGACGGCCGCCGGTGGCGGGCCATCTCGTGGACGACGGCCGCCTCGGCGTGCGCGGTGGTCGAGCTGGTGGCGTCGGGCCGGCTCCCGGTCCGGGGCCTCATCCGCCAAGAGGACGTCGACTACGACGCCTTCCTGGCCACCACCACCGGCCGGCTGTTGCAGACGCCGGCCATCGCCGCATGACCGGGCTGGCCCTGCACGCCCTGGTCGCCGCCTCCCTGGGGGACGACCGGGCCGGCGAGCTGCTGGATGCGACGGTGCTGCACCCGGCGCTGCGCGTCCCCCCCGGCCCCGACGGCGCCGTGCCCCGGGCGGTCGTCGCCCAGGCCCTGGGCGTGCTGCTGATGGACGAGCTGCTCCACGGCGTCCCGTCGGGCGCCGCCTACGTGCGCGACCGCCTGGCGGCGGGCGGCCGGGTCTTCCTGGACCACGGGGCCGTGCGCACCGTGCGGGGCGTGGCCTGCGGCGAGCTGGCCGAGGGGCAGGAGAGCGTCACCGGCGTGCTCGCCGCCCTGGGCTACGCCCACCGCGCCACCTACGAGCTGACCGCCCTGCGCATGACCGGCAGGTCGTGGTGCCACCTCGACCTGCCCGAGGACGTCCCCCAGTACTTCGTGAGCGAGCTGCACGCCGACCGGTTCTCCGAGCCGTTCCGGGAGGCCGCCGCCCGGGTGGTGGGGACGTCGCGGGGCCCCCTGAGCGGTGAGGCCCGGGCCGGGCTGGCGGCGTTGGGCGACGACGGGTCCCTGCCCCTCGACCGGGCCGTCGGCCTCCTCCCCTTCCTCGTCGCCTGCTTCGGGCGCCAGCACGACGCCCCGACGGTCGCCGACTACGAGCTCCTGGCGGCCGAGTCGGCGGAGATGGCGTGGATCGCCACCGAGGGCACGGTGTTCAACCACGCCGCCGACCGGGTGCCCGACGTGGTGGCGGTGGCCGAGGACGAGCGGCGGGCGGGCCGTCCCGTCAAGGACGCGGTGGAGGTGTCCGAGTCGGGGCGCATCCTCCAGACGGCGCACCGGGCCGCCACCGTGGAGCGCGAGCTGCGGGGCGGCGACGGCGCGCCCGTCCTGCGCCAGGTCCCGGGCTCGTTCTTCGAGTTCATCACCCGCCTCCCGCTCCCCGACGGGTCGGGGATCGACCTGGCCTTCGACGCGGCCAACGCCCAGCAGATCTTCGCCATGACCCGCCGGGCGGGGCCCTGAGTCTGAAGGCCTGCCCGCCCCGGCCCGGCGGTACCGTGCGGGCCATGGCCTCCCTCCGCCCGCCGGCCGGCGAGCCGGGGCTGCGCCTGGTCGGCGACGACCTGGCCGTGCCCTGCGTCGACGGCGTGGAGCGGCCCTACCTGTCGCTGGACGCCGCCGCCTCCACGGGGGCCCTGCCGGCGGTGGCCGAGCGCGTCGCCCGCTTCCTGCCCTGGTACTCGAGCGTGCACCGGGGCGCCGGCTGGAAGTCGCGGCTGGCCACGTCGGAGTACGAGGCGGCCCGGGCGGCGATCGAGGCGTTCGCCGGCCGGGACGGCGACGACGCCGTCGCCATCATCTGCCGCAACACCACCGAGGCCATCAACCACCTCGCCTACCGGCTCCGGCTGGCGCCCACCGACGTGGTCGTGACCACGGTGGTGGAGCACCACGCCAACCTCCTGCCGTGGAGCCGGGTGGCCCGCTGCCGCTTCGTCGAGTGCGACGGCCAGGGCAGCTTCGCGGTGGACGACGTGGTCGCCGCCCTCGACCAGCCGCCCCGCCCCCGGCTCCTGGCCGTCACCGGCGCCTCCAACGTGACGGGGTGGGTGCCCCCCGTCGACGCCGTCGTCGAGGCGGCCCACCAGCGGGGCGTGCCGGTCGTGGTCGACGCCGCCCAGCTCGCCCCCCACCGCCCCCTCCCGGCCGCCGCCGACTTCGTGGCCTTCAGCGGGCACAAGATGTACGCCCCGTTCGGGGCCGGCGCCCTGGTCGGGCCCCGCCGCGCGTTCGCCGACGGCGACCCGTTCCTGGCCGGTGGCGGAGCGGTGGAGCTGGTCGACCTCGAGGAGGTGGTGTGGACCGACCCGCCGGAGCGGGAGGAGGCGGGATCGCCCAACGTGGTGGGGGCGGTCGCCCTGCACGCCGCCATCGACGCCCTGGGCGAGCTGGGGTGGGACGCCGTCCGCTCCCACGACGACGCCATGGCGGCCCGCCTGCACGACGGCCTGCGGGGCGTCGACGGCGTCCGGCTGCTGGGGGCCTCGGCCGGGCCCGGGTGCCTACCGGTGGCGACGTTCGTGGTGGACGGCGTGTCGCACGCCCTGGTGGCGGCCCGGCTGAGCGCCGAGCACGCCATCGGCGTGCGCCACGGCTGCTTCTG
>JBOGHR010000150.1:0-3180 GCA_050744905.1 Acidimicrobiales bacterium | reverse complement strand
TGGGAGTCGGAGGTCGCCGAACTCGGCGGCGGCCTCCGACTCCCACGCCGCCTCGAACGACACCGTCTCCGCCCTCGGCGCCGCCGGGCCGCCGCCGGCCGCCGCCGCCGGCGACGGGCCCGTAGGGGCCGCCTCGCCGGAACGGGGCGAACGCCGAGGGGGGGCCTCGTCGGAGCCGTTGGCGCCCTCGCCGACGGGCGACAGCGACACCTTGCCCTGCTGGTCGATGTCGTCCACCCGGACGGTGAGCTCGTCGCCCAGGTCGACCACGTCCTCCACCCGCTCCACCCGCTTGCCCTGGCCCAGCTTGGAGATGTGGACCAGGCCGTCGCGCCCGGGGAGGATGTTCACGAAGGCGCCGAACTTGGTGACGTTGACCACCCGTCCGGTGTAGACGGCGCCGACCTGGGCCTTGGGCGGGTCGAGGATGAGCTCGATGCGCCGGCGGGCCTCCTCGACGGCGGCCCCGTCCTTGGCGCCGATGGTGACGGTGCCGACCATGCCGTCGTCGTCGACGTTGATGTCGGCGCCCGTCTCCTGCTGGAGGGCGTTGATGACCTTGCCCTTGGGGCCGATGATCTCCCCGATCTTGTCGACGGGGATGGTGAGGCTGACGATCTTGGGGGCGGTGGGGGCCACGTCGGGGCGGGGCTCGGCGATGGCGCCGGCCATGACGTCGAGGATGGTGAGGCGGGCGTCGCGCGCCTGCTGGAGGGCCTGGCCCAGCACGTCGGCCGGGATGCCGGCGATCTTGGTGTCGAGCTGGAGGGCGGTGACGAACTCCGCCGTGCCCGCCACCTTGAAGTCCATGTCGCCGAAGGCGTCCTCGGCGCCGAGGATGTCGGTCAGCGTGGTGTAGCGGCCCTCGGCGTAGATGAGCCCCATGGCGATGCCGGCCACCGGCGCCTTGATCGGGCACCCGGCGTCCATCAGCGCCAGGGCGGAGCCGCACACCGACGCCATGGAGGTGGAGCCGTTGGACGACAGGACGTCGCTCACCACCCGGATGGCGTAGGGGAACTCCTCCAGGGGCGGTACCACGGGGAGCAGCGCCCGCTCGGCCAGCAGGCCGTGGCCGATCTCCCGGCGCTTGGGCCCGCGCATGAACCCCGTCTCGCCGGTGGAGAAGGGCGGGAAGTTGTAGTGGTGCATGTACCGCTTGCGCTCGTCGGTGCCGATGGTGTCCAGCAGCTGGTCCATGCGGGGCATCCCCAGGGTGGCGACGCTGAGCACCTGGGTCTCGCCCCGCTCGAACAGGGCCGAGCCGTGGGTGGTCGCGATGATCGACACCTCGGCGTTGAGGGGCCGGATGTCGGCCGGGCCCCGCCCGTCGATGCGGAAGCCGTGCTCGACCACCCGCTTGCGGATGAGCGCCTTGGTCAGGCTGCGGATGGCGGCCTTGACCTCCTTCTCGCGGCCCTCGAAGGCGGAGCCGACGATGGCGTTCACCGTGGCCGCCGCCTGCTCCAGGGCGGCGTTGCGCTCGGCCTTGGCCGGGACGGTGATGGCCTCGCCCACCGCGTCGGCGCCGGCGCCCTTGACCGCCTCCCACACGTCGTCGCCGTAGTCGACGGCCGTGTCGAAGGCGATGGGCTCCTTCCCGCCCGCCTTCTCGACCAGCTGGCGCTGGAGCTCGATGGACTCGTTGATCCACGTCTTGGCCGCCTCCAGGCCCGAGGCGATGACCTCCTCGGTCACCTTGGGGGCGCCCTGCTGGTAGTAGCGCCAGGCGTTCTCGGTGCCGCCCGCCTCGACCATCATGATCGCCACGTCGCCGTCGTCGAGGGCCCGCCCGGCGACGACCAGCTCGAAGGTGGCGGCGTCGCCCTCCTGGTAGGTGGCGTGGGGCACCCACCCTCCCTCGGTGTCGTAGGCGATGCGCACGGCGCCGATGGGCCCGTCGAAGGGGACGTCGGAGACCATCAGGGCGGCCGAGGCGGCGTTGATGGCCACCACGTCGTGGGGGTTCTCCTGGTCGGCGCCCAGCACGGTGGCCACCACGTGGACCTCGTTGCGGAACCCGTCGGGGAACGACGGGCGCAGCGGGCGGTCGATGAGCCGGCAGGTGAGGATGGCCTGGTCGGTGGCCCGGCCCTCGCGCCGGAAGAACGAGCCGGGGATCTTGCCGGCGGCGTACATCCGCTCCTCGACGTCCACGGTCAGGGGGAAGAAGTCGACCCCCTCGCGGGCGCTCTTGGCCGCGGTGGCGGCCACCAGGACCACCGTGTCGCCGATGCGGCCGACCACGGCGCCGCCGGCCTGGCCGGCCAGCTTGCCGGTCTCGAAGCTCAGGGTCTTGTCGGTCCCGCTGACGGGACCGGAGACGGAAATGGCGTCTGCCACTTGCGCTCCTCTCGGAGAAGGGCGGCGGCCGGGCCAGTTCCCAGTGGTCACCCTCCCGCCGGAGCGGGCCGGTGGCCACTGGCAGCTGACGCCGTCGCCGCCATCGGGATGCGGGACGAGCGGCCCCTCCTGGGAGCCGCCCGAGGTGGTGCGTGGTGCGGTTACCGACGAAGGCCGAGCCGGCCGATGATCGACCGGTACCGCTCGACGTCGTTGGATTTCACGTAATCGAGCAGCCGCCGGCGCTGACCGATGATCTTCATGAGCCCTCGACGGGTGTGGTGGTCGCCCTTGTGCATCTTGAGGTGGGCGGTGAGGTGGTCGATGCGCTGGCTCAGCAGCGCGACCTGCACCTCGGGCGAGCCCGTGTCGGTCTCGTGCAGCCGGTGCTCGGCGATGGTGGCCGCTTTTTCGGGCATGGAGCGATTGGAACCTCGGATTGCGGGTGGGGCGCGCGCCCGGCGGTCGCCGCAGCGCTGGGAGAAAGGGTAGCAGGACCGCCGAGGCGACGGCCCGGGTACCGTCGGGCCGTGGGTCTGCGGGTCACCTCGTCGTTGACCATTCCCCTCGAGGAGCTGGAGTGGCGGTTCTCCCGCAGCGGCGGGCCCGGTGGCCAGCACGCCAACACGGCCGACACCAGGGTCGAGGTCCGCTTCGACGTCGCCGGCTCGGCCAGCCTCGGCCCCCGCCAGCGGGCCCGGCTGGTGGAGCGGCTGGGCCCCAGCGTGCGGGTGGTCGCCTCCGACTCGCGCTCCCAGGCCCGCAACCGCGAGCTGGCCCTCGAGCGCCTGCGGTCCCGGCTGGCCGAGGGCCTGCGGGTCGAGCCCCCCCGCCGGC
>JBOGHR010000149.1:0-13846 GCA_050744905.1 Acidimicrobiales bacterium | reverse complement strand
GTGGCCGGCGTCCTGCTCGGCGCGTTCGCGGCACGCCGGCGAGGCCGCCGCGCCGACGTGGTCGCGGTCGGCGTGCTCGTGGCGCTCGACTCCATGCCCGGGTTCTGGATCGGTCTCGTCCTCGTGGCGGTCTTCGCCGTGCACCTGGGCTGGCTGCCGTCGTTCGGTGCCGTGCCGCTCGACGCCGCCGGCTCGGGGCTCGGCGCCCTCACTGAGGTCGCGCAGAGGATGGTCCTCCCCGGCGCCACCCTCGTCCTGGCCACCGTGGGGACGACCTTCCTGCTGGCGCGAGGCGCCATGGTCACCGCCCTCGACGCGCCGTACGTCAGCCTGGCCGAGGCGTCCGGGCTGCCGCCGCGGCGCATCGTGTACCGCCACGCGCTCCGCAACGCCCTGCTCCCGGTGGCGACCCACGTGGCGGTGACCGTCGGCGTCCTGCTGTCGGGCGCCGTGGTGGTCGAGACGGTCTTCGCCTACCCCGGCCTCGGTCGCGTCACCTTCGAGGCCGTGCAGTCCCGGGACTACGCGCTGCTCCAGGGCGCCTTCCTCCTGGTGACGGTGGCGGTGGTGGCGGCCAACGCGCTGGCGGACGCCGTCTACCCGCTGCTCGATCCCCGCGTGCGGCGGGGTGCCGTCATGGAGCCGGTGTGAGAGCGACGCGGGCCGGCGGTCGGCGCCGCTTGCGCCTCGGCCGCGTCGGCGGCGCAGGCGTGGTCCTGCTCGGTGTCCTGGCCGGTGTCGCGGTCGCTGCGCCGGTGCTTGCGCCCTTCGACCCGAGCGCCCGCGTCGGCATCCCGTTCTCCCGGCCGGGCGGCGCCCACCTCCTGGGAACCAATGACGTCGGCCAGGACCTACTGAGCGAGCTGCTCTTCGGCGCCCGGGTGTCGCTCACCGTCGGCCTGGCCGCTGCGCTGGCCGCCACCGCCCTGGGCACGGTGGTCGGGCTGACCGCCGGCTACGCGCGCGGCTGGGTCGATGTGGTGCTCATGCGGGTCGTCGACGTCATGCTGGCGCTGCCCTTCCTCCCGCTCGCCATCGTCGTGGGGGTGGTGCTCGGGCCCGGCCTGACCACCCTCGTCGCCCTCATCGCCGCCACAACCTGGGCGGCGACGGCACGCGCCCTGCGCTCGCAGGTGCTCTCCCTGCGCGAGCACGACCACGTCGCCGCCGCCCGCGCAATGGGCGCGGGGCCGGCGCACGTGCTGTGGCGCCACGTGCTGGTCGATGTGACGCCGCTGGTCGTGCCGCAGTTCGTCCTGGCCGCCAAGACGGCCATCCTGCTGGAAGCGAGCCTCAGCTTCCTCGGCCTGGGTGATCCCACGGCCCGCAGCTGGGGGACGACCCTGTCGTACGCCTTCGAGCGCAGCGCGTTCCTCACCGACGCGTGGCTGTGGTGGGTCGTCCCGCCGGGAGCGTGCATCGCCCTCGCCGTGCTGGCCTTCGCCCTGGTCGGGTGCGGCATCGAGGGCGAGGGGGTCGCCTCCGCTCCCGACCCGTCGAGGCGCCCGCCACGGCCGGAGCCCGCCCCCACGCCCGTCACCCGTGCTGCGCCGGCGTCGTCCGGGCCGGGTGCCGCGCTCGACGTCCACCGCCTCTGCGTCCACTACGACACTCCCACCGGGCCCGTGGTCGCCCTCGACGGGGTGTCGCTGCGGGTCGAGAGCGGCGAGGTGGTCGGCCTCATCGGCGAGTCGGGCAGCGGGAAGAGCACGCTCGTGAAGGCGGCCGCCGGGCTGCTCCGGCCGCCGGCGAGGGTGACGGGCGGCACCGTGCTCCTCCACGGGGACGACCTCGCCACGCTCAGCGCCGGTGAGCTCCGCCGGCGGCGGGGGGACCGGGTCGCCCTCGTCCCCCAGGAGGCCATGTCGGCGCTCAACCCGGTTCTGCGCGTGGGCGACCAGGTGGCCGAGGTGCTACGGGCCCACCGGCCGGTGACGCGAGCGCAGGCCCGTGCCCGGGCGGCCGAGCTGCTCGACCTGGTCGGCATCGACCCTCGCCGCGCCGGCGCTCATCCGCACCAGTTCTCGGGAGGCATGCGCCAGCGCGTGGTCATCGCCATGGCCCTCGCCAACGAGCCCGCCCTGCTCGTCGCCGACGAGCCCACGACGGGGCTGGACCTCGTCACGGCGGCCGAGGTGCTCGGCCTCCTGGCGGGGTTGCAGGCCGGGCTGGGCATGGCGCTGCTGCTGGTGTCGCACGACGTGGCCGCCGTGTTGTCCCTCGCCTCACGGGTGGTCGTCCTCCACTCCGGCCAGGTGGTCGAGGAGGGGCCTGCCGCCCGCGTCGCCGGCACGCCGTCCCACCCACACACCCGTGCACTCCTCGACGCTGTCCCGCGGCTGCGCCCGCCGGCGGCCGCCCTCCTCGCCGGGCACGCCGGATGACCGAGGCGTCGCCCCTGCTGGAGCTCCGATCGGTGAGCCGGTCGTTCCAGCACGGCTCGGTGACCGCCGTGGACGCGGTCAACCTGCACGTGAACGAGAGCGAGACCGTCGGCCTCGTGGGGTCGAGCGGCGCCGGCAAGAGCACCGTGGCCCGCCTCGTCGCCGGGCTCCTCACGCCCGACGGTGGACAGGTCGTCTTCGAGGGAAGGGACCTCGCCACGCTGCGCCGGGCGGAGCGCCGGGCCGTCCGCCGGCGGTTGCACCTGGTGTTCCAAGACCCCTACACGGCGCTGGCCGGCCACCTTCGCGTGGCGGACGTGGTGGCGGAGCCGCTGGTGATCCACCGGCTCGGGGACCGGGCGAACCGCGACACCCTGGTCGGCGAGGCCCTCGACGCCGTCGGTCTCTCCCCTTCCGGTTACCGCAACCGGTGGCCCGACCAGCTCTCGGGCGGCGAACGCCAGCGCGTGGCGCTGGCCCGGGCGCTCGTCCTGCGGCCGAGGCTCGTCGTGGCCGACGAGCCCACGGCCATGCTCGACCCGCGCGTGCGGGCGGAGGTGCTCGGCGTGATGTCCGCGCTGCAGAAGACGTTCGGGCTCGCCTACCTCTTCATCACCCACGACCTGGCCGTCGCCGACTCCTTCTGCCACCGCCTCGTCGTGATGGCCCGCGGTGCCGTCGTCGAGGAGGGCCCGGCGGAGGACGTGGTCGGCCGCCCCCGGCACGCCGCCACGATCGCCCTAGTGGAGGCCGCCCGCCGCCTCCAGGACGCGGTGCCAGCATGAAGCCGCTGGTCCTGCTCGATGCCCGGGCGAGCGTGCGACCCCTCCACCACGACCCCGCCGTCGCCGACCGGGTGCGGGTGGTCGACCTCTACGAGCTGCCTGCGGTGGACCTCGACCCCCACGTCGGCATGATCGTCACCGCCATGGCAGACCAGGAGTTCCTGTGGGCCCAGCGCGCCGTGGTCGAGCGGTTCCTCGGCCAGGGCAAGGTCGTGATCTTCTGCGGGCACCTCCTGCGCCGCTGGCTGCCCGGCTGCGAACCGTTCGTTCCGGCGACCATCCGCTCGTTCCGCGACTACGCGGTGCGCCTGTGCGAGCCCCGGACGATCTTCGCCGGCGTGCTCGAGGACGACCTGACGTTCCGCCGGGGCGTGGCGGGGTTCTTCGCGCGCGGACACCATCCCCGGCCCCACGGCGCCGAGGTGCTGGCCACGCTTGCCGGCGGGGAGCCCACGACGTGGATCGACCGGGCCACCACCGCCGGCGCCGTGTTCACACACGCCGGTGACCTGTTGACGTACCCCGACGGCGGATCGACCGCGGCGCGCGTCGTGCCCCAGCTCCTGGACTGGGCGGTGTCGGAGGGGAGGGGATCGTGCGCGACCTGACCCGCCTCGCCGCCGTGTACGGCGGGTCGTCCGCCCACCACCGAGCGCTGCACGAGCCGAAGTACGTCCGCTGGCTCGCCGGCACCGTGTACCTCCCCGAGCTGGCGACCGCCGACCTGTCCGGCTACGACGGCGTCATCGTTCCCGAGCGGCTCCATGCCGGCCTCCAGCACGCCGGTCGCCCGCAGCTGCTCGCGGTGCTCGAGCGGGGCGGCACGGTCGTGCTCTTCGGCGACCAGACCGTCTATGCCGATCACCCCCGGGGGTGGCTCCCCGGCGTCGACTGGGAGCACCGACCCACCAACTACTGGTGGTGGCGGGAACCGGCAGCCACCAGCGGCCTCCGGTCTCACCGCCCGGCGCACCCGCTGTGGCGCTACCTGACCCTCGAGAACGCGACGTGGCACCAGCACGGGGTGTTCCGTGCGCCGCCGGGTGCCGAGGTGCTCATCTCCACCGACGACGGCGGAGCGGTGCTGTACGTCGACCGGGCGAGCACGCCCGGGGCGCTCGTCGTCACGTCGCTCGACCCCATGTCCCACTTCGGCTCCTACTTCATGCCGGCCACGGAGCGGTTCCTCGACGGTTTCCTCCCGTGGCTGGCGGGCCCGGACCACGAGGACGCCCCCAACCCATGACGATCGACGGTGCCAACCCGGAAACCGTCGAGGTCGTCGACCAGGGCCGTCCCATCGCCTTCACCTACTCGGACATGATGCGGTACCACGGCCCCGCCTTCCCGGGAGGCGTTGCCCACGCCTTCAAGGTCATGGAGCGGGCGTTCCCGCTCCTCGCCGACGGCACGCCGCCGGAGCGTCGTGACATCACCGTCCGCACCGCGTTCCGCGGCCCCGGCGCCAGGGACGCGTTCGAGCTGGCGACCCGCGCCGTCACGGAGGGCAGGTACCACGTCGACCCTGCGCTGGAGCGTCCGCGGCGGGGCCCGACGCTCGAGCGCTACGTGTTCCGCCTCGGCTACCGCGACGCGAGGGCGACCCTGCAGATCCGGGAGGGCTTCGTCGCAGACGAGTTCATCGAGCTCTCGCGCCGGGCGGACCGGTCCGACGCGGACGAGCGCCGCTTGCGCGTCCTAAAGCACGAGATGGCCGCACGGCTCCTCGCCGCACCCGCCGCCGACGTCTACGACATGGACGTGTGACATCCGCCACGCTGGGGTCCAAGTGGCTCCCCGCGGCCCAGGTGCCACGTTGTCGATGCTCGGGCGAGAGGACGCACGCCTGGAACGCGGTCCGACAATGTACCCAGACCGTTGACCCTCGCGTCGACCACCATACGGAGCGCGCGCTATCGAGCGCCTCGCCAGCGCACCGCGCCGGTTACCTCGCGCCCCGCCGCTGCCCCGGTACCGGCGTTCAGGGGCGGAGTCGACATGCCACAATCGGTGCCGTTCGGGGACACGGCGCCCGAACGCCGACGTGCCGTTCGGCTCTACCGCGCGGCCTCGTGAGGCGTGCATTCGGTCGTCGCGTCCTGCGACCTCGACGAACACGCGGATCGTCAGTTCGGCATGTAGTGCGCGCGCCTGGGTGACGTTGTGATGGCCGCCAGTCAGTCAGTCGGCTACTGGATGACCTCGTAGATCTCTTTCTTGCCCGACTTGGCGTTGGCGTTCATGGTGTCGATCAGCGCCTTTGTGTTCTCGTCGGGCTCGATGAAGGTGCCGCGTTCCATCCCGAAGTATTGGTCGAGACTTTCGAACTCCCACTGGTAGACGACCGTGTCCATCGGGCCCGTGTAATCGACATACATGCGGCGGTGCGTGTAACCCGCCTTTTCGAACCACTGATCGAGGGCCTTCAAGGCGGCCACGATCTCCGGCGCCTTACCCCGCTCTGCCTGCAACACCTCGCGCAGCATGTACATGTCGGCTTCCTTCCCTTGATTGGTAGCTATTGGCCGATGGTCGGGATCAGCGCCAGTCGTCGATCACCCAGGTGCCGGGGCGGCTGTAGCCCTCGTCGTTGGCGCGGTGCATGCTCACCCCGATGAGCCCGGCCCGATAGCCGCGAGCGACGACTGCGGCGTAGGACTCGTGCCGGCCGGCGTTCGCGCCGAGCTCGACGTGCGGGGCACCACGCTCGACGGCCAGCGCCTCGCAGGCGTCGAGAAGGGTCTCGAAGCGTGCCTCGGCGCCGGGCCCCGGTCGGGCCAGCCCGAACTTGATGTAGCAGGCGCCGGTGCCGGCTTCGGTGCCAGGACCCAGATGGCACACAGCCATGCCTGCAAGCCCCGCAGGGGCGTCGAGGAGGAGCACCTCTCCGAGAGCCTGGCTCTCCACGGCGCGGATCTCGCGCTCGAGGTCGAGACCCTCGTAGGCGGTGGCCGTCAACTCCCGACAGGCGTCGAGGGCCCTCTCCCGCTCCGCTGCCGGGAGCTCGGTATAGCGGAGGGCCCGGGGCGACGGTCCCGGGGCGGCCGGCTTGGCCATCACCGGCGTCAGGAAGCGGGGCCAGAACCCGAACTTCTGGTAGAGGCCGAGGTGCTTGGGGCTGTGTGCGAAGGTGAACAGGCCGGCGTGCGCGGTTCCCCGTCGCTCGAACAGGTCGACGGTTGCCTCCATGAGCCGGCTGGCGACGCCCTGGTCCCACAGCTCGGGACGCACGGACAGTGGACCGAAGAACCCGACGCTGCCCCAGCAGGTCACGAAGTTGCTACCCACCAGTTCTCCGTCGCGCTCGGCCGCGAGAGCGGCGCCGGGGTCGGCGCGCCAGCGAGTGCGGACGTAGTCCTTGTCGGCGAACAGCCCGCGCACGCCGGTGAAGGTGTCGAAGGCCGACCGCACGATCGAATCGGCCGCGGGCAGGTCGCTCTCGCGCAGGTCGCGCACGTTGAGGTCGGCCTGCTCGGTGGTCTTGGGCAGGGTGTCGGTCATGGCCGCTCCTTCGTCGAGACGAGTGCGGCCATCATCGGGGAGGTGGCGGTCCCCGAACATCGGGGAGGCCCCCATCTTTAGGTGAGCTCGCGCCCCACGAGATGCCGGGCGGCGAACGCCACGAGCTCGGATCGTCCGTCCACGCCGACCTTGACGACCATATTGGCGATGTGGCGCTCGACGGTCTTTGGCGACAGGTAGAGACGGGCCGCGATCTCTTTGGTCGAACGGGCGTCGGCCAGGAGCACCAGCACCTCGAACTCTCTTGGCGTGATCCCGCTGGCGACCAACGAAGCGGGCAGGTCGGGGGACGGGCGGCGGCGTCGGGGGACGGGCGCGCCGGCTCGGCGGAGCAACGAACGGCAGGCGGACGCCACCGCCGGCGGGCCGGTCGGATCGAAGAAGGCAAGCGCCTCGGCCAACCACTGCTTGGGGTCTCCCCACCCGTCGGCGATGGCCGCCTCGGCAACCAACCGGCGGGCGTGGTGGCGGTACCAGTCGCAGGGCGCGAGATCGGCGTCGGCCCGGGCGAAGGCCTCTTGGGCCTCGGCGCCGCGCCCCTGTCGACCCAAGGTGACGGCCCGGGCGTGGCCCACCCATCCCCGAATGAGCCAGTAGATGGTCAGGCCGGACGCCTCCACCTCGGTGACGGCCGCCTCCCCGTCATCGCAATCGAGGGCATGCACGAGGGCCCACAATCCCCGGTTGGGGGCGGTGACCGGCGTCGCTCGGAGCAGCTCCATGCCGGCGTCGAGGTCGGCCAGCGCCCGAGGCCGGTCCTCGCGGACCAACCAAAGCAGCGCCCGGGCCATGAGGGAGGCCACCCCGCGGACTTCGGGATGGCCGCCGGAGACGGCGACGGCCTCATCGATGGCCGCCTCCATCTCGGCCTGCCGGCCCGATAGGGCGTGCGCGACCGCCTGCAGCGCGAACCCCACACCGCATACGAGAGAGAGCCGCAAACGCCCGGCTTCGACGGCACAGGAGCGGGCGGCCTCGAGCGCCCGTTCGGGCTCGACCCGGTTGGTGAACCAGGCGGCTATCTGGAGATTCACGGTGGCGGCGGTGGCGAGGGCCCCGGCGTCGAGCGCGGCCTGCCGGGCCTGGGCGAGCCGATCGAGGGGCCCGCCGCCGAGCAGGTCGATCGTGCCCAGCTCGTGGAGAGCCGGGATCCGCCACAGGGGCAGCTCGTGGCGATCGGCAAGGGCCAGGGCGGCGGCGAAGGCTTCTTGGGCGGACGCAAGGTCGCGCTGGCGCTCGCGCTGGCCGAGGACCTCGAACGCTTCGCAGGCCAGCTCGGCGCGCCCGTCGGCCTGGGCGATGGCCAGGGCCGCTCGGGCCAGATCGACCGCCTCGTCGACGCGGCCTTGCCCGAGCGCCACCCGTGCGGCCAAGATGGCGACCTCCCCGGGAGCGGTGCCACCGGAGGCGTCCAACTCCCGGGCACGGTCCAGTTGATCCCTGGCCCGTTCCCAGTCGGCGGACACCACGGCTGCCCGAGCCAGCCAGAGGTGGGCCCGCGCCCGCCGTGGTTGACGGGTGTCGATAGCGGCCAGCTCGGAGAGCAGCCGCTCGCCGACCTCACCCACGCGCTCGGTGTTGCCGGCCGCGGCGAGCACCGCGCAGAGTGCCTCGTCGATGTCGACGGTGAGTTGACGGTCCTCGCCGACGAGCGCTCGGGCGCGTTCGAGGGTCGCCTCGGCACTGACCAGCGCGCCCCGCCCGAACGCCCGACGCCCTGACTCGAGGTGCAGCCCGACTGCGCGGGCAGACTCCCCGGCTGCCTCCGCGAGGTCTCCCGCAAGCTCACACCACTCACCCGGCAGGCCCGGGTGGGCGGTCTCGGCGGCCTGGAGACCGCGCCGGGCCAGGGCGGCGCGTTCGGGTGGGAGGAGCTCGGCCTCGAGGGCCTCACGGGTCAGCGCGTGGCGGAAGCGGAAGCTGGGACCGGCCTCGCTCGTCCCGACAGCGAGCAGCTGGGCATCGACCGCCCGCCGGAGATGATCGACCACGGTGGCTTCGTCCTGGCCGCTCATCTCCACCAGCACGCGCCAGTCGAAGCTCCGCCCGAGCAGGGCCGCTGCTCCGAGGAGGTCACGGCTACCAGGTGCCGCTTCCAGACGACGTCGAACGGTCTCCACGAAGGTGGCGGGGACCGTGAGACCACGGGAGCGGGCCAGGACCCAACCGTCGGTCGTCTCGTGGAGGTCGCCGGCATGGGCCATCGCCGCCAACAGCTCCTCGACGAGAAAGGGCAGCCCGTCGACGCTCGCCACAAGCACCTCGGCCAGCTCGTCGGGAATCGAGCTCTGCAAACAGGCGGTGGCAACCGAGACAACTTCGTCGTCGGTCAGCCTCCGCAGCTCCACGATGGATGCCGAGCGCCGGGCGGCCAGGGTGCGGACACACGACAAGGCCGTGCTGGGCTCGTCGCTGCGAATCGAGGCCAAGATGAGAATCGGAGCCCCGGCGGTGTTGTCGGCCAGGTACTCGAGAACGTCGATGGTCTCGCTGTCCGCCCACTGCAGGTCCTCGAGCAGGAGCACACAGCCACCGCTTGCGCCCAGGGCGCCGAGCAGCCTGAGCACCGCCTCGCCCATGGCGACGAGGGTCTCCTCCCCGGGCGACTCGCCCGGGGCGCTCCACTCCGGGACGAGTCGACCAAGGAGCGGCCGGAACGGCGCCAGTTCTTGGAGCGGTGGCGGACCCGACCTGCGAAGGTGGGAGAAGAGCGCCTCGGCGATCGGCCGGAAGGCGAGGGGCCTCCCACGCTCGACGGCCCGGCCGGTCAGCACGTGCGCATGGCGACGACCGGCTTCCGCGCCGGCCTCCCGGAGCAAGCGCGACTTGCCGACTCCGGCCTCGCCTGCGATCACCAGCGCGCCGCCGTGACCTTCGGCCAGGCGATCGAGGGCGTGGCGGAGTTCCCCCAACTGCTGATCGCGGCCGACCACGACCGGGCACAAAAACTTCGGCAAGGCTCCGAGCATGCCACCGCGGACGCCGAGAAGGCCGTCCCGAACGCCCGCTCGGAGCGTGTCCTCGGCCGCTCAGAACGACGGCGTCGCGATTGGTCGCTTACGCGAGCCGAGCTGGCACTCTGCTCGGCCGACAAGTATCCCAGAGCGCTCGGCTTGCAGTCGAGGAGCGGCGTCCTCGAAGAGCCGGTCGGGGCGCCCGGTAACGGCACCGCGCGGGCGCGCGGTAATCACGCCGCGCTGGGCTCCGTGGAACGCGTCGCCCATCCCGCCCGGAAGCGATCGCGGCCGGTCGGGTCATCGAGGTACGCCCCCCCTCCCGGCTGGGCTGTGGCGTCTCGGTCAGGGCGCGTCCGAAGACCCTCGGCCCACATCCGATCCGAGGTCGTGCCCGGCGGGCACGGGGGCACAAGCGGTGCCCCGCAGGTCGCTGCGCAGGTCGGGCAGTCCAGCCTGCCCCGTCGTCAGCGGCCGGTGAGCACCCTGCGAACGGCCTGCAACCGATGCAGGGGTACGGCCCGGAGGGAAACGACGTCCCCAGTCCGTGGCGCTATAACCATGAGGCCGTCGCCGGCGTAGACGGCCACGTGGCCGAGATCGTGGGTCGGTCGACCGCCGCGGAAGAACAGCAGGTCCCCGAGAACAGGCCCGCTGGCCGGCTCCACCTCTACACCCACGGCGATCTGGCCCGCAGTGGTACGCGGCAGCTCGATGCCTGCCGCCCGATACGCAACCAGGACGAGCCCAGAGCAGTCCAGGGCCACGCCCGGCGTGGACCCGCCCCACCGGTAGGGGACGCCGAGCTGGCTCAGCGCTGCTCGCACGACCACCTCGGGATCGCCCAGGAAGGTCCGTCCGGGCCCGGGAACGGCAGGAAGGCCACCGCTCTCGCCAGCGCCGGCAGAGCCATCCGGGGCCATGCCGTAGGCGATGGCCTCGGCCCACACCGCCTGGTAGTACGACTCGGAACGGTTGTAGCCGAGGATCGCAGCACGCAGGTCGCCCATCTCGGCGGCCCCGGCGCACAGCTTGGCGCCAGCCGTGTACGCCGCGTCCCAGATGTTGTGCGGGTCGGGCCGGTACACCGGGGGGCGCTCGGGTGCCAGCCGGGCCCAGCGGGCCCAGGTCTGCGGGAGGAACTGGCCCGGCCCCACGGCGTGCGCCCACCCATCGGGCGACGCCGCGTCAGCGATGGCGGCGAACCCGGGCCGGCCGTCGAGCGCCGGACCGACGATCGGTGGCCACACGTTCCCCGTGGCCGGATCGACGCGGTCCTGGCCGTGGCGCGATTCAGCCCAGAAGACGGCGGCGATCACCTGCCAGGGCAGGCCCTCGCAGGCCGCCGCCGCCCCCTGGTAGATCTCGACCAGGCCGGGCGGGATCTCGGCCAGCGCCTCGGCGGACGGAGCCGAGGGGCTGAGCGCCTGGTCCGCTGCCTCGATGCCGGCCAGACCGGCGATGGCACCCAGCGACAGCACCACCATGCCGGCCAGCCCGGCCACCACCGCCATCATCAGCTGCCGCCGACCAGCCAGTGCCCACCGTGGCGCACCAGCTCGACCTCGACGACCTCCATCCACCCAGAGGGGAGCGGCCCGTCGGTGGTGACCCGGACGACGACCACGGCGCGCTGGCCACCGACGCGGCTGCGGGCCGGATGCACGGCCACCATTGCGGCGCTCGCCACCTCGCCTCGTTGCACCACGCCGTCCCAGTCGGCCGGCGACGCCGGCTCGGAGCGCAGGCGCTCGAGCCAGGCCGGCGTGCACAGGACCGCCACCGCCTCCACCCAGGCGCCGGGCCCGAGGTCATAGCGGTAGGACGACTGGGCGGCGGCGTAGCGGGCGGCCACGTCGGCCGCCTCGGCACTGAGCACGGGCGATGGAAACGTGGCCGGGACGCTCGTTGCGGCAGCGCCTCGGGTCGTCGCCGATGTGGGCGGCCCCCGACGGACGGCGGTGTGCGTCGCCTCCCGCGCCCGTCCAGGACCGCAGCCGGCGAGGACCAACACGACGAGCGCGCCAGCCACGACTCGGCGGGTGTGCATGCCCGAGGTAGTGGCCGCCCCGAGGCCGAATCGCGACAGGCCCAAGGCGGCGAGGGGGTTTCTTGTCGCGAACGCCGTCGTCGCCGGCCACTACCTCCCCCGAACGACGAGGAGGAGATGGCCGTGAGCGCGCTGTACGTGCTGGTTGCCCAGGTGTCGGTGGACCCGAGCGTCGAGGGGATGCCCGGTGCCGCCCTGGCCACCAAGTTGTTGAACTGGCTGGGCCAGCTCGCCCTGTGGGGCAGCCTGGCCTCCATCCTCATCGGTGCGGCCGTCTATGGGCTGTCCCAGCAGGCCGGCTACGCCCCCGGGCAGTCACGGGGCCGGACCCTGGCCCTGGCCGGTGTGGTGGGTGCGCTCATGGCCGGCCTCGCCCCGACCGCGGTCAACCTGCTCTTCGACGCCTCCCGCGCCGCCTGAGCGCCATGCCCAGCTCCCGATCCCTGGCCGCCGCGTGTGTGGCGAGCGTGGTGGTCGTCACCGTCGCCCTGGCCCGCCACCACGACACCGACCGCACACCGGCGACCGGCCCGACGCCACCGGCCCCGCGCCCAGCGTCTCCGCCGCCGGGCCCACCGGAACCGGCGACAGACGACCTGGCGTCGTGGGCGAGCACCGGGTTCGCCCACGACGCGGAGGGGGCCACCGGCGCCGCCCTCGCCTACCTGGCCGCCGGCCCGTCGCTGGCCGCCATGGACGAACACGAGGCGGTCGCCACGCAGCGGGCCATGGCCGCCGCCTCCGCCGCCGACGAGCTGGCCGCCGGCCTGCGCGACCAGCGGACCGCGCTGGTCGAGGGCTTCGGGCCTGGCCCCCTGCGGTGGTGGGTGGCGCCGCTGGCCACCAGCGTCACCACCTCCGGGCCGGACGCCGCCGAGGTGTCGATCTGGTACGTCTCGGTGGTCGCACCCGCCGGCCGGCCGACCTACGAGGACTGGCGATTGGCCCGCACCCGCCTCGTGTGGGAGGGCGGGACCTGGCGGGTGGCGTCCGAGCACGACGGCCCGGGACCGCGCCCGGGGGTGCTGGCCCGGCCCGAGCCGTCGAGCCCCGCGGAGCTGGCCGGCGCCCTGGCCGGCTTCGAGGCCATCGGGGCGCCGTCATGAAGCCGCTGTTCGCCGCCACCCTCCCCACCCCGGTCGAGGCGGTGGCCAACGGCCTGGGCGGCCTGGTGGGCCGGGGGGCGGGAGCGGTCGGCTCGTCCATCCTCGACGCCGTCGGCGGAGCGGTGGCCCGGGGGGTAGCCGGGGCGTGCCGGGCGGTGAGCGATGCGCTGCTCGGGTTCCTGGCCACCTCCACCGGCCCGAGCTTCTCGGGGGGCTGGTGGGCCGTCCCCCGGGGCCAGCAGCTGTGGGGGACGGTGGCGGCGCTGGCCGGCGTGTTGATGGTGGGCTTCGTGCTCCTGGCCATCGTGCAGGGCCTGCTGGCCGGCGACCCCGGGGCCATGGTGCGTTCCGTGCTGGGCGAGGTGCCGGTGTCGGTGGCCGGCATGGTGGTGGTGGTGGCCGCCACCGAGGCCCTGCTCGGGCTCACCGACGGGGCCTCGGCCCTGATCCTCGAGCGGGTGCCGGCCGACCTCGGGCGGTTCCTGGAGGGCTTCGGGTCCACGGCCGTGATCGCCTCGCACGGGTTCTTGGGCATCGTGATGCTGCTCGTGTTCCTGCTCGGCGCCCTGCTGGTGTGGATCGAGCTGGTGGTGCGGGCATCGCTGATCTACCTGCTGGTGGCCTTCGCCCCCTTGGCGCTGGCCGCCCGGGTGTGGCCGGCGGCGCGGGGGATGACCCGCAAGCTGTGCGAGCTGGGCATCGCCCTCATCGTGTCGAAGTTCGCCATCGCGCTGGCCCTCGCCGTCGGCGCTGCCGCCCTGGCCGGCGGCGGCCCCGCCGAGGGGGGCCTCGGCACCGAGGCGGCCCTCGGGCTCAGCTCCCTGCTGGCCGGCGGCTCACTCATGCTCCTGGCCGCCTTCACGCCGTTCGTCGTGCTGCGCCTCCTGCCCGTTGTGGAGGCCGCCGCAGTGGCCCAGGGCATCAGCCGCTCACCGGCCCGGGCCGCCCAGACGGCCATGCAGGCCAGCTACTACGGGCAGGGCATGCGCCGCTTCGCCGGCGGCGCCAAGGCAGGTACCGGCGGCGCCCGGGCGGGCGGGGCCGG